>JAFYIW010000354.1 GCA_017538465.1 Victivallales bacterium | reverse complement strand
GATGGCGATGATGGCGATGACGACCAGAAGTTCAATCAGGGTAAAGGACTTTTTCATTTCTGTTGTTGGTCGAAGAGATTATTCCGACGATTTGGCATTGTCAGCCGCGGTCATAATTATAGGAAACCTCTGGCCTCAAAACAACCTCTCTCACTTCTCCAAGAGCTGGCGGACCTCCTCGGCGGACAACGCACGGTCGTAGAGGCGATATTCGTCGTAAGTTCCCGGTGCGAACATCGACAGATTGCCAGGGTGCGTGCCGAGGGTCGCGGGGAAGCCGTCCAATTTCGGGGCGGTGAAAGATTTGCTGCTGGTGATGACCGGCTCGCCATTCACATAGAGGACCCGTTCGCCAGGCCTCCAGGTCAGCGCCAGATGAACCCATTCGCCTTTCTTCAGCGGCGAAGGCACCTCGCACATGAAAATCTCCGGGCACCTGCCGCCGACGCGCGCCTTGAGCTTGCCATCGTTAAGATAGATGCCGATTTCGTCGTATCCGCTGGGCGTGGCATTCTGATCGGTCTCCATCAGGTATGCCAAAGCGACATTCTTGCGCTCCGCCACGAAAGCATTGTCGAAAGCGGGGCAGACCCAGAAAGCGACGGTCCCCGCCTCCGGTTGCGGTCCAAGGAGCTCCGCACCGCCGGGCAACATTACCCTCCCCCACTGGGCCTTGGTGCGGAAGGCACTGCCAGGATGGCCGACACCAGGCAGACGACTGCCTTCCGCGAGCATTCCGTCAAAACGATTGCCGGAGCGATCCACCACTAGGGCGAAACTGCCTTCGAAGTCGTAATAGACGCGCAGCCCGTCCTCGGGAAGATCGGCGGGCCGCCCTGTCTCCAAGGCTTCCAGTTTTGCGCGATTCTCCTCGAAGACCGTGCGCCGACGGGCGAGTTCGCCTGCGTCGAATTCCGCAAGCGTCTTGACGGCCTCCTCGCCGACAAGGCCCTTCCGCCAACGCGGGCGGCCGACGATTTCCGGCTGGTGCCCCAACCATGCGATGGCTTCCTCCAGCGCATCGGACATCGCACGGCGAGCCGCCAGCATCGGCTTGGGGTCAAGATTGTAATGTTCAAAATCTTCCAGCACATCGGGATTGATGGCCAGCAGTTCATCGATGCGTTTGGTCAATTCAGGAGCCTGATCCCCCAGTTCGCGTTTCGCGGCCTCCAGCAGGCAGAAGACCTCGTAGTCCTCCATGCCGTCACGGAGGCACTCCCACCGCAGGGAGTCCACGGGCGTGCCGTCATCGCCTTCGCCTGGATACATGAGCGAGCCATCGCCATTGGACTTCGGGAAAGTCCCGCCAGAGAACCACGGGTTGTTCCATCCCCACCAGGTGACCGCCCAGTAGAGCATGCCGTCCAGATCGTGTTTCCAAGTCATCCAAGGCCAGACTCGGCAGTCGATGGCGGGATAGTCGATCCAGACATTGGGATAGGGATGACGAGTGCCGAAGGCGGTATACCACCAGACCATCCGTCCGCGCTCCTGCTCGGCTTTGGCGCCTTCCTGGTCGAACGAGTAGATTTCGGGGCACCAGATGTCCACGAACTTGAGTGCTTCGGGGAAGGAACGCGCAGTCATCATGTTGCGGATGTCGTGGCCGCCAATGCGTTTGGCGGCAGCCAGCGCCTCGTTGATGTATGGGTAGTCCTTGGCCTCCGGCTCGTCGGACAGATAGGTATAGAAATACTGCAGCCAGCCCTTTTCGGCGAGGTGTTCGCGGTAGAGCCTCAGCCACAGCGGACGCGGGGAATGGGAGGGCAATTCGTGGGAGGTGATGCCACGCTTCAGAGCCGCCTCGAAGCTCTTGTCGAATTGCGCCCAATCCACTTCGGCGGGACGGTCATAGATGTCCATCGCAAGGAACTCCCACTCCGGCCAGGCATCCATCAATTCTCCATTGAAACAGACAAAGGCCTCCTCGGCATCAATCAAGGTGCGGGGGGCCTTCCCTGCCTGCCGGAGCACCGCCGTGAGCGTTGCGTCCCCTGCGCCGCTGATCTTTGCCTCCAAAGCCCAGAGGCCATCGAATTTCGCATTTTCCGCGAAGACGCCCGTGAAACGCTGGTCAGCGCCGGCCGCTATTTGCTGTTCCAAAAGTGTTTGATGATTATTGATGACATCGTAGGCCACCACGCGCAGACGCCCTGGGCGGTCGCTGGCGACCGTCACTTCCAGTTCGTCCCCCGCCTGAATGTCCAGCGAGGGCTTTCGCAGCAATTCCGCACGTCGGGCGCTCTGGTAGGGCGAGACGCGGTGTTCGTGCATATTCTCCCGATAGGAATCCTCGTTCTGCTTGATTGCAAACTGATGCAGTCCGAAGGCGGTCACGATGCTGGAGTCTTTCGGAATGGTGAAATTGCGGACCAGCACCTCCACGGGGACAACCGTCGGAAGCGCATTTTTCGCCTCCAGGACAAGCTTTCCGGCATATCGTCCGGGCTTGGCCTCCACCGGAACGCGCACATCCACCCAGAGGGTCTCGCGACCATTCGCGACCACGTCGAAAGGCGTGGCCTCCATCAACGGATCCGGCCACGGGCCGGCATAGATGACCTTGTGGTCGGTGGGAATCATCTCGACATAGCCCTCGCGACGGATGCGGAAATTGCTCACGGAAAGCGTGGTGCCATCTTCCTGGACGAGGTTTCCATCAAGATGCGCCTTCGCCAACAGCAATGGAGCGTCACCCGCGAAGAGCGTGACCTGCACGGCATCCATCTCGTTGCGGGCGGCATCCAGTTGGACCGTGCCGCCAATTTCGCCTTCGTATGGGTGGATGGGAAGCAGCTTGACCAGGGAGGACTCCACGCCATAGAGAATCTCACGCTCCTTATGTCCTTGCGCCAGGAAGAGTTGGGTGTTCGCATAGCGAATCATCCGGGTGGCGAGTTGCTCGGCCTGACGCTCCAGCGGCGGGAAAAGTGCGGCGGGCACGGAGTTGACAGAAAGAAGCACCTTCGCCTCGTCTCGCAGAGCCTTCGCCTCGTCGGCCTGGATGTCTTCAATACGCGCCAGCGCAGGGGCGAGAATCTCCTCGCCACGGTAGTTTCGCGTGACGTGATAACACTGCATCACAATGCGCCCCTCGGCGGAATACTCCTCGCAGAGGACCCGATAGCCGGGATGGCCTTTGCGAATTTCGGCGGTGCGAAGGGCGGGCTCCCGGCCATGCCAAGTCAACTGCGGAGCCGGGGCATTCGTCTCCGCAACGCCTAACACGCCAGTCGGATACGGCTCGGCGTCGCTGAAGCGGATGGTGCCGAAGCACTCCACATCGTGGAAGGTCTCCTTGATGGTCGAGGACCAGCTGGAGTTCTCCTTGACGGAATAGCGGCTGCGGCATACATTCATCCGCCATTCGTCGCCCTCCTGCGGAATTGCGCCCAAGGTGCTGAAGGGGATGACGATTTCCGCCGTCCAGTCATACACCTTGCAGGTGGTGCGGGCCTCCCACTTGCCATTCCACGTCGCGTCGCGATCCTGCTCGTCATATTGGACACCGCGTGAGTTGGCGATGAAATGCAGGTAGTTCTCGGTGCCTTTGGGCAGCAGGAAGACCTCCACGCAGTCGTCCTCCCAGACCATGCCGTCCCGCAAATCGATATTAGCTTTGATTTTGCCCATGTAGGGTTCCTGACACTCGAAGCGGAAGTGCATCGCCTCGGCATCCTTCCACACGAAGACCGCAGTGTTGGCCTCGGGACGGCTCATGCCGTCCAGCGCAATGAAGTCGCCCAGGTAGGAGGCGGTGGAGCCGTCGGCGCTGGTGGGAACGATGGTCATCGGCGTCCAGGCCGCAAGCAGAGATGCTCCAGCAAGCAACGAGAGAAGGAAAAGGCTACAGAAGGTGTTTCGCATCATGATTCTCCTATTCAAACAATTGGAATATGAACTTCTCAAGTAATATAAACCACACAAGAAGCCGTGCACCGAAGCCAATTGACGGCATGGCATTATATTTTGCGGCAAACCATGAAACCACGATAATTGTCGGCAATTATCCCAACGACAACCTGCTTTCATCACGACCTCCTTCCCCGAGATTCCCGTTCATCCTCCACCGCCATGCAAGCAGACTGGACTTCCTATTCTATCCCGCAGAACCCAGAAAAGTACGATTGGAAAGAGCACCGTTATGGAGCTCACTCTCAACAGGTTCTCTATCTCTGCTCCCCATTGGGGCACCAGCACTATCCCGTGCTGGTCTGGTTTCATGGCGGAGGGATGGTCGGCGACTACCGCGAAATCCCCGAACTCTTTTGGGACGGGACCCTGGGCATTGTCGAAGTGCGCTATCGGACCATCCCCGAAAACAAAACGACCACCACGCTGGATGCCCTGGAGGATGCCACCACCGCACTGGCGTGGGTCTTTGCCCATCTCGGCGAATTCGGCGGAGACACCGGCAAAATCTTCGTCGGAGGCATGAGTGCGGGCGGCTGGCTGGCCGCGATGCTCGCCATGGCGCCGCAATTCCTCGCCAAGCACGGCATTGACCATCGCAGACTTGCCGGATTCCTCCCGCTTTCCGGCCAGATGACCACCCATTTCCAGCTTAAGGAAGACTTGCATTATGATGACGCGCGCTTGGGGTGCCATCCTGTCATCGACCAATATGCGCCGCTCTACTATTGTAGCGCCGATGTGCCCCCCTGTCTTCTGGTGACCGGACAAGGCGGGCTGGACATGCCGGGACGCCCCGAGGAAAACCGTCTGCTGGCCGCAACGCTTCAGGCCCTGGGGCATCCCGACGCCCATCATCTCATCCTGGAGGGCGTGGACCACTTCGGCTGTCTGATGTGCGGAGGCTACCCCCTGCTGCGCTTCATCCAACGGATTGTTGCCAAATAACTTAAGTTAATTCATTCGGCGGGCGACTTCGTCCACGATGCAGTATGCCGCCCCCTGCTTGGATAGCATCGGCAATGCGCGCACCATGCCGTCTGGCGCATAGATGGTGATTTGGTTGGTATCTCCCGCAAAGCCGCTTCCGGGCTTTCGGATATCATTGGCGCACAGCAAGTCGCAGTGTTTTTTGCGGAGCTTGTTCAGGGCGTTGATCTCCACGTCGTCCGTCTCCGCCGCAAAGCCGACCAGGAATGGATGGTTCGGCAATGCCCCCAGTTCCGCGAGAATGTCGGGGGTTCGCTCCAGATGAAGCACCATCCCCTCCCCCTCGATTTTCTTGATCTTCTGGGGGACATAGTGGTCCGGCCGGAAATCCGCCACCGCCGCGCAAAGCACCGCCACCTGTGCCTCATGCCAGTGTTCACGCACCGCGTCGTGCATCTGCTGCGCCGAACGCACCGGGATTCTCTCCAGATCAGCCAATTTCGACACCTCGGCCGTCATTGGTCCGTGGACCAGCAGCACCCGTGCCCCGCGCACTGCGAATGCCCACGCGACCGCCACGCCCATCTTGCCGCTCGACCGGTTGGTGAGGAAACGCACGGGGTCGATGTCCTCGACGGTCGGACCCGCCGTCACCAGCACGGTCTTTCCGGCGAAGTCTTGCGGGGACGAGAGCTGCTCAAGTCTCGGCAGAATCTCCTCGGCCTCGAACTCCGGCAAGGCGACGCTGCCAGGCGGAAGCCCCGGCGGCAACTCATTTCCCCACAGCAACACGGGAATGCCGGACTGCGCCAACAACGACGCAGTGCTTTCCCGCCAGCGTTGGCACAACACCGCCAGTGGCTTCTTCGCCAAGTAATTCGGGAGTTCCCGTTCGAGCACGACCGGCCGCCCCGTCAGCGCCTCCCAGCCAGCGGGACTGACCAGACGCAGAAGCGCCTCATCCGGGCACGCCGCCACATTCAGGACGCCTCCGCTCAAATCGCCCAGCATCCTCATGGTGTCGCCAAGTGGCCTGGTGTGGTCTGGAAGAAAAAGAAGAAGTGCTGATGTCGTCATCGTATCTCAAAAACTACACTTTTTTGGGTGATTTCGCCGTACTATAATGTATTAAAACAGCACAAAACCCAACCGACAGGTTATATTCTTCGGGAAAGCGCATCAATTTCCCATGAACAACCTTGAAGAAATCTGGTATGCGGCTAAAAGCACGCAGATTGTGTATATGCCGCCCAAACTGCTGGAGACCTTC
>JAFYIW010000353.1 GCA_017538465.1 Victivallales bacterium | reverse complement strand
GCATCATCCTGCACCGCCCGTCCTTCCAGACGAACACCAGCTTGTCCAGTCCAGAGCATTTGAACAGTTCCTCGCCGCCCTTGACAGCCGTGCCCACAAAATGCCCCTCTCCGTCATGGCGTATCGCAAGGTCCTCCGCCGTGATTGCGCGGACGTCCACCTTTCCGAAAGGCGCGGCTGAGACCTTCGTGCATCGCGGATACTTCTTCCCGTATTCCTTCAGCAGACCTTTAAGGTGCGCAATTGCATGCGCGGTGAGGTGCTCAAGGACATCCCTTGTCTCGGCCTCCTGCCTCTCGATGTCCCTGAGCTCCTCCTGGTTCCTGTTGATGTTGAAGCGGGAGATTCGGCGAATCCTGACGTCAAGCAGCCGCTTCACGTCCTCCGATGTGATCTGCCCCCGCCTGATGCGGTGAAGATAGGGCTTGAATCCCTCCATGATGGCCAATTCGACTGCCTCCTCCGTCTCCTCCTCCTCGATTCGCTTGTAGATTCTCTCCTCGACGAATATCTGGTCCAGCGTCTTGGCGTGGTACAGTTCATCCAGCTCGCCCAGGCGGATTTCCTGTTCCTGCTTCAGCAGCGACAGAAGCCGCTCCACGTTGCAGCGCAGTATCTGGGAGACGCCCATCTCGACGGGACGTCCTTCCTTGAGCACAATCGGGCGCGAAACCAGGCTTTTCTGGCAGGTCGTGAAGGCATAAAGCCCCTCCTTGACCTTCTCGGCGTCCGCTCCCGGCGACAGCGTCAGCACAATCTCAACATTCTGCGATGTCAGGTTCTGGATGTTCTTCACCTGCAGACGCTTCTTCTCGACCGCCTGACGGATGCTTTCTATCAGCGATTCCGTCGTCTCCCCCCAGGGAAGCTGGCGGATGACAAGCGTGTTCTTGTCGCCCTTTTCAATGACGGCCCGCAACTTCACTCTTCCAAGGCCGTCGGCGTATTCGCTTGCGTCCATCTCGCCGCCCAGCTGGAAATCAGGCAGCAGCGTGAAAGGCTTGTCCTTGAGGATGGCAATTTCGGCCTCCAGCAGTTCGGGGAAGTTGTGGGGGAATATGGAGGTCGAGAGGCCGACGGCGACGCCCTCCGCGCCCATCATCAGGAGGAGCGGCAGCTTGCACGGCAGGAAGACAGGCTCCTTGCCCTCTCCGCTGTAACTTGGCACAAATTCCGTTGTCTTCGGATTGTAGAGCTGCTCCTTGGCCAGCTTCGTGAGCCTGCATTCAAGATAGCGTGGCGCGGCGGCGTCCGCGCCCGTGTAGAGGTTGCCGTAGTTGCCCTGGCCTTCGATCACATATCCCTTGCCCTTTCCCCAGAGCTTGTTCACGAGGACGACCAGCGCGGGGCCGATGGACTGCTCTCCGTGCGGATGATAGCACATCACCCTCCCGACCGCGCTGGGCAGCTTCATGAGCCTGCCATTGTCAATCTCCCACAGGGCATGGAGAATGCGTCGCTGCACTGGCTTCAGCCCGTCCTCCACTGCGGGGATGGCGCGCGAGCCTATCACGTATGTCGCGTACTGCATGAAATTCGAGTCCAGCAGATCCGTGAGCGGCCCCGAGCCGGTCAGCGCCTCACTCGCCTCCGTCGTCGTGTCTGTGGCCTTTGGCCCGTCCTTGAACAATTCCAAATCGCCGAACAGGCTTGGCGTGTCTTCCGTGTCGTTATTCAATGTCCTTCTCCGTGCAAACTAGGTTTCTCATGATGTAGTCTCTGCGGGCTGGCGTGTTGTCCCCCATGTAGAAGGCGAGCGACTTGTTCGGATCGATGTCCTGAGTGCAGGTCACCGGCAGGAGGCGGATGTCCTTGCCTATGAACTCGGTGAAGTCCTCAGGCGTGATTTCGCCAAGCCCCTTGAAGCGCGTCTGCTCCGCGCCGTTCCCAAGTTCGGAGACAGCAGCCTCGCGTTCCTTTTCAGAATAGCAGTAGCGCACACGCATAGTGCCGCCTTCCTTTGTCTTGCGGACGCGGAACAGCGGCGTCTCAAGGATGAAGACCCTGCCTTCTGCAACTAGGGGGCGGAGAAAGCGCATGAAGAACGCAATCAGCAGGTTTCGGATGTGAAGCCCGTCCACATCGGCGTCTGTGGCAAAGACGATCTTGCCGTAGCGCAGCCTGTCAAGGCTGTCCTGCACGCCCAGCGCACGGACCATATTGTATAGTTCAGCGTTGTCCACGATGGCGCTTTGCTCCGCGTCCGTCATGTTCTTCACCTTGCCGCGCAGGGGATAGACTGCCTGGTAGCGGGCGTCACGCGCCCGGCTGACCGTTCCGCCGGCGGAATCGCCCTCCGTGATGAATATCATCGTCTCCTCGCCCCAGCCCCTTTTGTCGCCTTTCCTGTCCAGCCGCAGATGCTCGCGGCAGTCCTCCAGTTTCCGTATGTTCAGGACTGACGCCGCCGCCAGTTTCCTCGTCTTCTTCTTGATCTCCTCGAACTGCCCGTGAATGCGCGACGAGTCCTCGACCTTCGCAAGCAGTTTGGCCGTTTCCTCTGGAAAACGGTGCAGCTGCGTGAATATCTCCTTCTTCCATTCGTTCACCCAGGGGATTCGCTGTCCTGGCTCCGCGAGCTTGACCTTCGTCTGCCCGACGAAGTTTGGCTCGTCCATCCAGATTGATATGCAGGCGAAGATTCCCTCTCGGACATCGTCCCCATCGAACTTCTTCTTCGGCGCATATTCGTTCAGCGCCGTCGTCAAAGCCTCCTGGAATGCCGTCAGATGCGTGCCGCCGTCCGTCGTGTACTGGCCGTTTACGAATCCGAAGAACTCCTCGCCATACTTGTTCGTGTGCGTGAAGATGATCTCCAGCAAGTCCGTCCTGATGTGGAACGGGCGATAGAGCGCAGAGGAGCCAAGTTCGTCCTGGACCAGGTCTGACAAGCCTCCCTGCTCGACGATTTCCTGCCCGTTCAGGATGAATTTCAGGCCTGGATTCACGTATGCGTACATCCTGATGCGCTGGATGACATGCTCCTCCTTCACGGTGAACTTCGGAAGCAGTGTCGCATCGGGCTGCCATTGGATGAGCGTCCCGCGCCTCTCGCCTGGATTGCTCTCCCTGCATTGCGTGGAGACAAGCTCCCCCCTCTCGAAGGAGGCCTCCTCGCATTTCCCGTCGCGGAATGTTTTTGCGGCGAAGCTTGACGACAGGGCATTGACCGCCTTCGCGCCGACGCCGTTCATTCCCGCAGAATACTTGAAAGCGCCTTTCCTGTATTTGCCACTGGTGTTCATCGTCCCGACGCAATCGACAAGCGTTCCAATCGGAATGCCCCGCCCATAGTCGCGCACGCTCATCGCCCCTGTGCTGTAATCGACGGAGATGTCAATCTGCTTTCCATGACCTGCGATGAACTCATCCACCGCGTTGTCCACGACCTCCTTGAGGAGAATGTAGATGCAGTCATGGTATCCCGAGCCGTCGCCGATCTCGCCGATGTACATGCCTGGACGCAACCGCATCTGCTGCAGCCATGGAAGCGTCAGGATGTCGTCCTTTTCGTATGTTCCGTTTCCCATTGAATCTGTCTCATTATGAAATGAATAAACCGTCATTTGCCATATAGCAAACTCCGTGCCAATGCGGAATCAGGCGCAAACATCCTTGGAACAAGTAATTTTGCGGTTAGATTTTCACCACTTGCGCAGATATTGAACATTTCAAATTGGTCTCGCGCACGATGGACATCCTTGAGCGTCAAAGTCCCATGATCCACTATCGACTGCCAATTGACCGTCTTGCATCATTGGCCTGGTTTCGTCTGGCCGTGTCCGTCACCCTGTCCTCGAGCGGAACGAACTTGGCCAGTCGCCGCACCGCCAGTCCAAGCAGCACAATCGCCTCCTGGATATGCGGCGGATATGTAGTATGCTTCAAAAGTCCCTGCGTCATAGTTGCTCCTATGGTGTGTTTCTGTCCTGGGCCAGTCGCCTGGCCTTTTTACAAGAAACAGCGCGCATTTTCACGAAAGCAAGCCCCAAGGACGCGAATTCCGCGTATTTCGGGCGTTTTCAGGCATTCTCCGCCGGATGGGGCAAGCTATGTGCTTTCAAGAACGCGTCGGTCTTTTCAAAGTCGGATTTTGAGGCGGAGAACGGGCTTTTCTCCATTTTTCGGGATGCCTCGCGGAAAGCCCGTCTGGAAAGTTCCGTCATTCCGAGGTTTTCGGGCCTCGGAGAATAATCTTGGATCCCCCCTGCTTGGGCGAGGACTATCTTGAGCATCAAAGATTCACAAGCCATTAGCAATTGTTGGCTTC
>JAFYIW010000352.1 GCA_017538465.1 Victivallales bacterium | reverse complement strand
GTAGTCGGCCAGACAGGCCTTGCCAATGCCGTTTCCCCGGGACACGGAAGTGTCCCGGTTTTTTTGTGCCAATGCCCGAAAATTCCGGCATGACCGGATGGTTTCCCGTTCGGCAAAGAGAAAAAATGCTTCAAGAGGTTACATTAAAGACCGGTAGTCTTTCATCCTTCAAGCCAGAGGAAGCATGATGCGTCATTTGTCATCCTCCGCCATTTTCATTCTGCTGCTATTGTGCAGTGCCTTGAGCCTCCATGCCTCATGGTGGTGGCCCTTTGGCAAATCCCTTCCCGAGCAGACTCCTCCCGAGGTGCCGCAGACGGGGAAATACATCACCCCTGTCGTATTGGACCCCAGCCAGACCATCCATGAGAAGCGCAGCAAGGAAGATCCCGTGTCCATCGAGAGGCTGGAGAAGCTGGCCCAAAACGGCAATGCCAATGCCCAGCTCACTCTTGGCAAAATCTATTTTGACGGTGCGGCCGGAGTCAAGCAGGATTTCAAGAAGGCATTCCGTTATTTCAGCGAGGCGGCGGAAAACGGCAATCCCGAAGCGATGTACAACGTCGCCATTTGCTATGACGGCGGGTTTGGCGTGCGCCAGGCATCTCTGGAGAAATGCCTGGAACTCTACCGCCGTGCGGCGGACGCGGGAGTCCCGGAAGCTCAATTGAAGACCGCCGTCTTCGCCGAGGCGCAAGGGCATCCCGAAATCGCCTTCCAATACTACAAGCTGCTGGCTGACGCAGGCGACGTGCTCTGCAAATTCCATCTTGCGCTTTTCCTGCTCAACGGCTACGGCACCGCCGCCAATCCGGAATTGGCCGTAAAATACCTGCGGGAGGCCGCCCAGGCCGGCAACGCGCGCGCCCAAATCCAGTTGGCAGACTGCTATCGGCAGGGCATCGGCGTCTCTCCCGACTATCAGGAAGTCGCCAGTTGGCTCACTCTGGCGGCTCACGAAGGCGATCCCGAGGCGCAGGCCAAACTAGGCACCTGCTACGAACGCGGCATCGGCGTGCCGAAGAATTACGAGCTGGCCATCCATTGGTATAAAATCAGCGCCGAAGCGAATTATTCCATGGGGCAATACCTGTTGGGGAATTGCTATCATGATGGCATCGGCACCGAGCAGAACTACTCGCTCGCCTTCACGAACTACAGCGCCGCCGCGGAGGCGGGCGAGGCGCTGGCGCAAGTGGCGCTGGCCCGCGCCTACCAGCGCGGCGAGGGCACCGTCATGGATCTCAATCAGGCCATCCGGTGGCTTAACCGTGCCGCCGAAACGGGTCTTCCCATTGCCCAGGCGCGCCTGGGGCTCCTGCTTTTCAACGGCTCCGAATTCATCCCCGCCAACCCCAGGCGTGCCCAGGAGCTGCTGGACGCCGCCGTCGCCTCCAATGACTCCCTGGCCATCATCCAGATTGCAATCTGCTACCTGAACGGCGAAGGCGTTGCCCCGGACCGCGACCGCGCCAACGCCTTGCTTCAGAAGGCCGCCGCCCTGGGCAGCCTGGAGGCGCGGGAACTTTTGAAAAGCTACTTCCCCTGACCTCTCGTGCGGCGTGTCTTAAATCCGTTCCACTTCCGCGTCCTTTTGTGCCATGAACACATCCCAAAAAATCACCGTCCGCACGCTGCACGACTACAAGTCGCGCGGCGAAAAATTCCTCATGCTGACCGCCTATGACGCCTGCACGGCCCATTGGGCGGAGGCGGCGGGAGTGCCCACCATTCTCGTCGGGGACTCGATGGGCAACACCGTGCTGGGCTATCCGAACACCCTGCCCGTCACCCTGGAGGAGTCGCTTCTGCACACCTCGGCGGTGCGGCGAGGGGCGCCAAATGCCTTCGTGGTTGGCGACATGCCCTTCATGAGCTACCAGGTCTCCGTGGAGGAGGCCGTCCGCAATGCGGGACGCTATCTTAAGGAGTGCGGGGCGGATGCAGTCAAACTGGAGGGAGGACGGACGATGCTCCCAGTCATCGAGCGGCTGGTCACCGTCGGCATCCCCGTCGTCGGACACATCGGGCTGCTGCCTCAATCCGTGCTGAAGGACGGCGGCTACCGTCTGCATGGCAAGGCCGACGATGAGGCCAACGCGCTGATTGCGGACGCCAGGGCTTTGGACGCCGCAGGTGTCTGCGCAATGGTCCTGGAGGGCATTCCCCGCGAACTGGCCGCCACCATCACCTGCCAGGTCTCCGCGCCCACCATCGGCATTGCCGCCGGTGCCGGCACGGACGGCCAAGTTCAGGTCATCGCGGACTTGCTGGGCCTCAATGCGGATGGCTTCACGCCGCGCCACGCCAAGCGCTACGCCGAGGTGGGCGAAACCGCCATCGCGGCCATCCGCCAATACGTCTCCGAAGTCCAATCCGGCATTTTTCCGGATGAGGCGCATTCCGCCGGCGCCAAGGCGAAATCGTAGTTTTCCCAATTCACTGGTCGAGCGCCCTGCTCCCGTCAGGCCTCAGGACCCCCACCCCATAAGTTCAAGCCATGGAATTCTGTACTAGCGTTGAATCCATCCGTGAAGTGGTCACCGACTGGAAGCAAGCCGGACAGCGCATCGCGGTCGTGCCCACCATGGGCTATTTGCACGAGGGACATCTCTCCCTGATGCGCATTGCCCGCCAGAACGCCGACCGCGTGGTCACCACCATCTTCGTGAACCCCACGCAATTCGGCCCCACCGAGGACCTCGAGAAATATCCCCGCGACCTGGCCCATGACCGGCAGCTCTGCCAGGAGGTCGGAGTGGACGCCATCTTCCATCCCGCACCCGCCGAGATGTACGCCCCGGACTTCTCCACCTGGGTCACCGAGGAGAGCCTCTCCCAGACGCTCTGCGGCGCCTTCCGCCCCATCCATTTCCGCGGCGTCTGCACCGTCTGTCTCAAGCTCTTCAACATCACGCTGGCGGACGTGGCGGTCTTCGGGCGCAAGGACGCCCAGCAGGCGCTGGTGATCGAGCGGATGGTCCGCGACCTCAACATTCCCATCCGGATCATCCAGGCGCCGCTCGTGCGCGAGGCCGACGGGCTGGCGCTCTCCTCCCGCAACAAGTATCTTTCCGCCGAGGAGCGCGTCCGTGCATTGGCGCTTTCCCGAGGGCTTCGCGCCGCCCAGGCGCGGTATGACGCCGGAGAGCGCGCCGCCGCCGCCCTTCGCGAGGCCGTGCTCCAGGAACTCCAGCCGGCGGCGGACTCCATCGACTACGTGGACGTGATGGCCCGCGCCACCCTCCGCCCCGTCGCGCTCATCGACCAGCCCGCACTGCTGGCCATCGCCGCCTACATCGGAAAGACCCGCCTCATCGACAACCTCTTCCTCGGCTGACCCGGTATCCGGGCACTTTCATTTCCCGGCCATGCTATCCATCGGTTCCCAAGTCACTGTCACCATCGCCGACCTGGCATTTGGCGGCGATGGCGTCGCCCGCACCCAGGAGGGCGTGGTCTTCGTTCCCTACACTGCGGTAGGCGACGAGGCATTGATCGAGATCACCGAGACGAGAAAGAACTTCGCCCGTGGAAAGCTTCTCCAGGTCATCACGCCGGGACCCGGACGCGCCGCCCCCCGCTGTCCGCATTTCGGCGTGTGCGGAGGCTGCCAATACCAGCACCTCGACTACGCCACCGAATTCGCGGCCAAGCGGAAACAGCTTCAGGACATCCTCAGGCGCATTGGCCGATTCCAGGAACTGCCCCCGCCGGAGCCCTCCTGCGCCGCCGCGGAACCCTACGGCTACCGCAACAAGATCCGCCTCGAGGCCCGCCCAGCCCAGGCTGAAAACGGCCGCAAATACGCCGATTACGGCTATTTGCAGAATGACAACAAGTCCTTCCTGAAAGTCACCCACTGCCCTCTGGGCAGGCCCGAGCTGGGCAAACTCCTCCACCAGGCCATCGACAGCCAATGGAACCAGCACAACGCCCACCGGAAAGACCAGCAGGCGCCGGCGGCGCTGACGCTGCGCATCGACTCCCGTGGCGAAACCGAGTTCTACTTCGGCTTCGCTCCGGGACGCATCTCCTGGCTCAACGAACGCCTCAATGACATCGAATACAAGGTCCCGGCCGAGGCCTTCTGGCAAATCAACCCGCCCGTCGCCGGACAGCTCGTCAAGACCATGGACCTGTGGACGAGGGAATTGCCGCTCACCAGCCTCATCGACGCGTATGGCGGCGTCGGGACATTCTCCTGCGCGCTGACCAACCCTTCCATCATCGAGCGGCTGCTCATCGAGAGTTTCCGGCAGGCCACCGAGGCCGCCCAATACAACCTCCAGCAATGCGGCTACGGCTGCCAGATCGTCGCCGAGACCACTGAGCGGGCGCTGCCTCGGCGGTTGCCGAAGTTTCCCGCCAAGACCACCCTCGTCGTCCTCGACCCCCCGCGCACAGGCTGTCAGGACAAGGTGCTCCAGGCGCTCCGCGCGGCCCGCCCCGCCTACGTGGCATACGTCTCCTGCAATCCCTCCACGCTGGCCCGTGACCTGCGGACCCTGTGCGAGGGCGACGTCTATCGCCTGACGCGGCTGGCCATCTTCGACATGTTCCCCCGAACCGCCCATTTTGAGACCGCCACCCTCCTGACCGCCCAGTCATCCCCAACCGGTGAACCCAATGGCTGACAACGAACGGAATTTCTCTGACGCCGCAAAAGACGCAAGCCCGGACGTGACTCTCAAAGTCACGGACGAGCAACTATCACACGCCGCGAACCAGGCACGGGAATATCTTAAGAACGTACATGAGGGGGATCTCATCGACGACGACGGCGACGCGCTCTCCGACACCCGGGCCGCCCTCTCCACGACCTCCATCGGCGGATTCGTCAATTTCCTCCATCGGAATTTTCTGCCGGACCTGCCGGACCGCGACAAGACCCAGGCGACCATCCTGCTGGACAACACCCGCAGCGAACTTAATCTCAAGCTGGAGGAATCGCTCGACACCACCCATGCCGACTACTGCCAGCTTCCCAAACTGAGCGAAGTCTGCGAAGTCAAAGAGGCTTTTGCGGGCGGCGGCCAAGGCGTCATTTCGCGGGGACTGGACAAAAGCCTGCACCGAAGCATCGCCATCAAGTCCCTCCGCAAGGAAATTCTGGACAAGCCGGTGCTGCGCAAGGCCTTCATCACCGAGGCGATGATCACCGCCCAGCTGGAGCATCCCGCCATCATCCCCATCCACGGACTGTTCGGCGATGACCGGAATGGCATCCACCAGGCGATGAAACTGGTTCGCGGTCATACCCTCAAGGAGGAGCTCCAGCGCTTCATCACCATGCGCAGGAATGGCAAAATCAGGATTTCGCAGGGGGTCATGAACCGCCTTTTCAACGAGCGAATCGAACTGCTGCTGCGCATCTGCGACGCCGTCGCCTACGCGCACTCCCGCAACATCATCCACTGCGACCTGAAACCCGAGAACATCATGATCGGGGAGTATGGCGAAATCTATGTGATGGACTGGGGACTGGCGCGGCGGTTCCGGGACAACAACGGGGCGATCATCCCCCCGCAGCCTGGCGCACCCCTGGACGGCACGCCGCGGTACATGCCCGCCGAGGTTTTCCTGGGGAAGCCCCGTGACGAACGCACCGACATCTTCGCGCTCGGACTCATCCTCTTCGAGATGATCACGCTGCGGCATGGCTACAACGGCAAGACCATCCAGGAGGTCATCCAGAGAATCAAGAACGGCCAGCGCAACCCCATCGTGAACCGCTTCGGCTACACCCTCAACCCCGACCTGGTCGCCATTGTGGACAAGGCAACCGCATATCTCCCCGAGATGCGCTATCAGCACGTCACGGAACTGGCCGAGGACCTGCGATGCTATCTGGACGGCCTGGCCGTCAGCGCCCGGCCGGAGAATTTCATCGGACGCTTCTTCCGCAACGTCAAGCGCTACAGCCGCACGCTGGTGCTGATGACGCTCGTGAGCTGGCTGATCTGCGGTATCTTCATCACCCAGCACCTCCGGGCGCTCAACAAGAGGGCCGCCCAGGAACTGGAGGACGAGCGCGCCTACAACGAGCAGCAGCTCGCCAACTACCGCCAACTGGAGTTCGAGAAGCAACTGCTGGAGATGGACGCGAAGGTCATCGGCTCGGCCAGCGAACTGGCCAACGCCCTGGTCGAGTTCGCCAGCGACCTGCGCAACATCAGCATCAACGCGGGAATGCTTCTGAGCAACACGAAGATTGACGGGACGTTCTCCCTGGACAACAACATGCTGCCCTTCATCTTCTACAGCAAAATCACCCCGCAAAGCGGAATCTACTCGCCGGTCTATGACGACCACATCGAGCCGATGGCCTGCTCCTATCAAGTGCCGCCTGGCCGTGACCCAAACCGAATCGCCGAGGAGCTCGCCCGGCTGCGCCCCATCGCGCCCAGCCTGAAAAACCTCGTGACCAGCTCCACCGACCTCCTTCGCCGCGGTTCAGCCGTGGACCAGATGACCGCGCTGATTCAAGACGGGGTGCTGATCCGGCGCGCCTATCTGGCATTGGATGACACCAGTCTGCATCTGGCCTATCCTGGCTCCGGCAACTACGGCCCCGACTACGACAACCATACGCGTCCCTGGTATTATACCGTCAAAACCCAGGCGATGAGCAAAGGACAGCTCAGCCCGCAATGGAGCAAACCCTACCTCGACCACAGCAATTCCGACGACGACAAGAAGCAGATGGTCATCACCTGCTCCATTCCCATCTTCTCCCCCGACCAGACGACCTTCCTGGGCGTCGCCGCCTTCGACCTCTTCTTCGAGACCTTCTCCGAGCAGCTTCGCGCCAACGGCAACGCCCATGACGACGAGATCATCGAGAAGTACCTCTGCTCCGCCGAGGACGGGACCATTCTCTGCTACGTCCCCGTGCATCCTCTCACCGACCGCAAGATTCCCGAAGCCGAACTGGAGGCCACGCTCCGCGACCAGCTCTCCTTCCTGTTCGTCAGCAACCAGAATCACATTTCCGGCAACTACGGCCACTACAAGACGAAGGAACATGACCATTGGGTTTACTTCCACTACGCCTACATTCCGGCCCTGAAGCTCTATCTCATTGAAAAAACCCAGGAAGACCTCATTTTCCAGAAAATGGAGAAACGCGAAAAGGAAAACAGCCTGGAGATCCAAGCCAGCATTGCCGCGCCGGAGGAGGATTCCGCCCCGCCAGAGGAAACCAAGGACTGACGGCCAGCCGAAGGTGTCCCATCCCAGACCACCCACGACGTCTGACGCCGCGACGCGATGACCACCGCAAAGAACAAACGCAAGAGTCCCCACGCCGAGCCCCCGCGTCAGCGTGAGCGGCAGGAGTCCTGGACGCGAAGGCATTATGGCGCTTTGCTGCTGTCGCTGGCCGTCCTGGCCCTGCTTCTCCGTCTTGTCGTGGGCATGCAGGTGGCCGACACCAGCACCGTGACGAATCCGCTGGCGGTCACCGACATGGCGACCTACCGCAACCTCGCCCTGGCGATCCGCCATGGACATTGGCCCAGGGTCTTCGATTACCAGCCATTCTATTACACAATATTCCTGCCTTTTGCGTATCTTTTCTCCCCGGAGGGCGGGCCATGGCCGGTGATTATCCTGCAGTCCCTGGTCGGCGCGGCAGCCGTCTGGCTGACTGGCGCGGCAGCCGGACGCATCTTCGGCCGCAAGGCCGGACTGCTGGCCGCCCTGCTGCTTGCGCTCTCGCGCTTCCATATCTTCTACACGCCTTATCTGCTGCTGGAAGTATGGCTTAGCTTCTGGTGCGCACTGGTCCTCTATTGCACTCTGCGATGCCTGGGGGGATATCGGGGCCAAACGCTCGGGGCATCCGATTCCACAGCCCCTGAAGATTCAGTCGGCTCCGCCTCCGCCAGGGATTGCGGCTGGCTCTGGCATGCCCTGCTTGGCCTTGCCGCCGCCGGCGCGCTGCTCACGCGCGGCAATGCCCTGCTGTGGCTGCCGGGTATCGTCTTGTTGTTGATCCGGCACGAATGGCATCACTGGAAACGCCTGGTGCTGCATTTGCTCCTTTTCCTGGTCTGCTTTCTGCTGCCCATCGTGCCGTACAGCATCCACAACTCCCGCGCCGCCGGCCAGTTTGAGGGGGCCTCCGTGGCCGGGGGAAAAGTGCTGGTCCTGGGAAACAGCCCCGAGGCTCCGGCGGGTGGTCTGGAATATCCCCGCACCTACTATCACTGGTACAATGACGATGCGCAGGGGCGCATGAGCGTGCCTGCGCATATCCTGCAGT
>JAFYIW010000351.1 GCA_017538465.1 Victivallales bacterium | reverse complement strand
GACATAGAGCGGAACACCGACCGTCGTGGCCAGCAGAAGCCCGAACTGCTTCTGGGGGCCGAATAGCTTCCCGACAAGTTCGGCGGGAACATAGCGCTGGAAAACCGCGGAGAGCAGAATGCCGGACGCGAACCACGGCCCCGTCGCCTTCAGGTTGCGCCCCAGGTTGAACAGACAGCGCAGGAACGGATTCGGATGGGTGTCGTGTCCCTGCCTTTCCGCAAACCCATGGAAGTTGAAGAAGTTCTTGCCTTTGAAAAAGTAGTGAATGACCGCACCGGCCGTGACCCCGCAGACAAAGCAGGCGAGGATGCGGATGCACAATGCGATGCGCCCCAGCGCCGCGCTGTAGATAATCAGCTGCGGATTCAGCAGGATGGAGCTCATCATGAAGGCGGCCAGGAAGTCCTCCTTGATGCCCTTCTGCGAAAAGGATGCGCAGATGGGGATGGTGCCATACATGCACAGCGGCGATGCGATGCCCAGGAGGCTCGCGGCAATCCATCCCACCGGTCCCGTCAGATGTTGCCCCAGCCGGGCGCAGAGACGGTGAATGCCTTCCTTGGCGAAGACCGACACCAGCGACCCCAGCACCATGCCGAGCACCCAGTACCAGAAGATTTGGCGGAACTGGAGATCGGCGTAGTACCAGAGGTAAATCGCTTCGCGCTGGAGGATTTCAAGCATCTGCGACTATTTGTCCAGGTCAACCAGACGATACTGGCGATGATAGACGCCGAGGGTGTCCGTATAGTCCAGGATATGGCGGCCCTGCTGGCGGTCGATGCGCGCCTTGAGGCTGGCGGAGTCGGGAGCCTGCCAGACTTTGTCGATGCACGCCTGGTCCAAAGCCAGCGGGTCGAGGGAGGCGAGAATGCCGATGTCGTGCATGTCCGGCTCGGCGGGATTCGCGTTGCAGTCGCAGTCCACGCTCAGGCGGTTCATCACGTTGACGAAGGCGATGTTCTTCCCGCCGTCCATCGACTGGCAGACGGCCACGGCGGCCTCGCCCATCGCCTCCAGGAAGGCAATCTGCTCGCCGCCCCAGGGATTGGTGTCGCTCTTGCCGCCGGAGTGGATGATCGCCTTGCCGGACTTGCCGGCGCTGGTGCCGCTGCCGAAGCCGATGGAGAGATTCTTGAGCGCGCCGCCGAAGCCCGCCATCTGATGCCCCTTGAAGTGGGAGAGCACCAGGTAGGAGCCGTAGTTCCCGAAGTGCGAGCCGACATAGTCCTCCTTCAGCACCTTGCCGTTGACGGGAAGCGTCGTGTACCCATCCTCGTCCAGCAGGTCAAAGGGAGCTATTTCGAGGTACCCGCGCTCCTTGACGGCCTGGTGGTGCATCGCGACCGTGGCGCGGTTGCCACCATACGCGGTGTTGCACTCCACGATCGTCCCGTTGATCATCTGCACCAGGTCCTTGATGAGCGCCGGACGCAGGTGGTTGGTCTTCGCGGACTCGCCGGTGCTGATCTTCACGCCGACCTTGCCACTCGGCTCCCAGCCGAGCGCCTGGTAGGCCTTCACCAGCCCTTCCGGCGAGATGTCCCTAGTGAAATAGACGACGGGCGCATTCGCGTCAGTGACCTCGTGTGAGGTCACCTCCTCCGTGGCTCCAGACGCAATCGAAGTGGTGGCATTGTTCGTGTTGGCCTTGCAGCATCCGAACAGCACTGCAGCTGACGCCAGAATCATCCATAGATGTCGCTTCATCGTTTTGTCTCCTTGTGGGTTGTTTGGTTCAAACTCAAACTCAATTCACTTGTTATGTCGATTCCTCAAAAAAGATTACAGCCGAACTGCCTTTCTTCAAAGTCCCAGGCAGACGATGGCGAGTCCACAGGCCATCACCGTACCGCCCGCGATTTCCGGAGCGAATTTCTCCAGCCAGGGGAAACGCAGGATATTCAGGCCAAAACGCCCCGCCATCACCAGAGCAACCATCGTCGCGATGGTGACGAGGCTGAACACCAGCGAGACCAAAACCACGCTCGCCGCACCCAACGCAGCCGAGGCGGTCAAAAGGGGCAGCATCGCCTCGCAGGGACCGAGTACAAAGATGATGAAGAGCATCCAATAGGAAAGTTTTCCACTGTCATGCAACTCCGACAGCGAATGCGTATGGACCTCGACCGAGCCATCCGCATGAACATGACGGTGAGCGCGCGGACGATGTTTCCAGCGTCCATACAGCGAATGAAGCAGGAGCGCCGCGCCCATCCCGATCATGGCGTATGCGGCGATGTCGCTGCGCCATGTCTCCAGCCAATCCAGCCGTGCCCTGGTCAGCAGTTCCGCAAAAAGCATGAAACCCATCGCAATCAGAATCGAGCTGCCCACGTGGCCAATGCCGCACACCACCGTCCAGAGGATGGTCTTGAGATAGCCATAGCCGCGGCTCTTGGAGATCGCGATGAACGGCAGGTAATGGTCCGGTCCTGCGACGGTGTGGAGAAAGCCCGTCAGAATGGCCGCGGCCAGCAGCGTGATTAGCGTGGTTTCGCTGTTCATGGGTTATTCTCCAAACAAGTTCGCCGCCTGTTGCATCTTCGCACGGACAGGCACGCTGAACGGACAGCGTGCCTCACAGGCCCCGCATTGGATGCAGTCGGAGGCATGATGCTGCAAGAGGCGGTAATGCTCCTTTACGGTTTCAGGCACTTCTCCCTGCGCCAGAGCAAGATTCAAGTACTTGTTCACCTCCGCCACGCTGACTCCTTGCGGACATGGCGCACAGTGCCCGCAATACATGCAATGGCCGCTCCAGGAACACTTGTCCACTTCCGCCAGCACGGAGGCATAGTCCTTCTCCGCGTCGGACGCCTCGCACCACGCCAACGACTGCCTCAACTCGTCGATGGTCTTGCAGCCGACCATCACGGCGGCGACCGCCGGACGGGTCAAGGCGTAGTTCAGCGCCTGAACCGGGGTCAACGCCTTGCCGAACATCGATTGCTCGGCCTTCAGCAGGTCGCCGCCAGCAAAGGCCTTCATCACATCAATGCCGACACCGCGGCGGGCACAGAGTTCATACAACGCCTCGCGTTCGGGGTTGAAATTCTGGTACTTCTTCCCGTAAGTCTCGTCTGCCCAGAGTTTCTCGACATCCTCGTCCGGCGGCTGCAGGTCGTAGCACGGATTGACCGAGAACATCAGGACATCGACCAGGCCAGTCTCCACCACCTTCTTGGCAATCAACGGATTGTGGCTGGAAAGGCCGATGGCGCGAATGCTCCCCTTTGCCTTCAGTCCCAGGGCATACTGGATGAAGTCGCCGTCGAAAATCCGCCGGAAGTCCTCCTCCTGGTCGCAGTAGTGGATCATCCCCACATCGATGTGGTCGGTCTCAAGCCGCTCCAGCAGGTCTTCAAAGGCGGCCTTAGAGGCGGCGACGTCGCGAGTGCGCTCATACTGTCCATCCTTCCAGACGGAGCCGATGTGCCCCTGAACGACAAAGCCTCCAATCCGTCCCCGCAAGGCCTTTCCGATGGCCGTGCGAACCGTGGGATTGGAGGCGTAGATGTCGATGAAGTTCACGCCGTTATCAATGGCGAAGTCCATGAGTTCCTTCGCCTCGCCCTCCGTCTTGCCGACGAAGCCCTCACAGCCGAGGGCAATCGCGCTAACCCGAATTCCCGTTCTTCCAAGTTTACGATAAATCATCTATCCTATTATGCAAAAATGAAATCTACCTATTTCATCGCGTCGGTGTAAGCCTGGTCATCGACGGGTTCGAGCCATTCGGTTCGCCCGCCCTCGCCAGGCACCTCCAGGGCCAGATGCTGGAACCAGCAGTCAGGGGCCGCGCCATGCCAGTGCTTGATGCCGGCGGGGATGTTCACCGTGTCGCCTGGCTTCATCCTGACGGCCGGCTTGCCCCATTCCTGATAGAAGCCCTCCCCCGCCGTGCAGATGAGCATCTGCCCGCCACCCTTGTCCGCGTGGTGGATGTGCCAGTTGTTGCGGCAGCCCGGCTCGAAGGTCACGGCGAACGCAGGGACCTGCTCCAGCGTGAGTTTGTGGAGGAAGCTCCTGCCAATGAAGTACTTTGCGTAGGCTGTGTTAAGGTCGCCGACGGGAAACGCCGACCAGTCGGACGGCAGCTGCTCCGGCTCCGCCGGACATTGCACGCGGGCGACAATCGCCTGCGCCTGCTCGTCCGTCACGCCATTGACTTTGCCCACGGCGATGTGGGAAGTCATCTGCGGAGCGGTCTCGGGGCGGGCCGCCAGCGCGGCGATGGTGGCGATTTCGCGGGTCCGCCAGTCCACGTTGTCCCTTGCGAAGATGTCGCCGAAGAGATGCGCCTTGAGGTATTCGTCCAACTGCGGATGGAAGTCGAAGAGCGGCCCCTTCACCTCGCGCCCGCAGAGCTTCGTCTGGTTGGCGGTGCCGAAGTCGATGGCCTTGCCCTGCGGCGGCGGGCTTGGGGCACGCCCCTCGGCGGGCTTCCGCTCGGCGGCGACCTTCATCAGCATCGCGGCGGCGTTGAGGGCGCGCGGGAAGCCGCAGTAGGCGTAGAGCTGGCCGACAAGTTCTTTCGCCTCGTTGAGGGTGAGTCCCGCGTCGAAGCCCCGATTCAGCGCGGCCGCCAGTGCGGGCTGGTCGCCGCGGGCGGTGGCGGCGGAGAGGTCGATGATGGCGAGTTCCTTCGGGGTCAGCGTGCTGTCCATGGCGTATGCTCCTTGCAGGGTCAGGAAAATGATTGTCAACAGAATGAGGGCTTTTTTCATGATGTCTCCAAAGTCAGTCGTTGCTCAGCAGGACTTTCCTGCCTCGTAGGCCTCCTGGAACGCGGGCAATGAGAGAATCGCTCCCTTCTCGTAGGCGCCGGTGCCGTAGATGACGCCGCGCTCGATGGCGCCCTCCATGCAGTCGCGCATGAAGCCGCGCAGCCCCTCCAGCGTGGCGGACATCATCTCGCGGCTTTCGTCCGCCGCCGTGATGACCAGCCAGAACTCCGTGCCATTGAAGCGTCCGAAGTCGTCCCAGCGGGAGACGGAGCGGTCGATGAGCGCCTTGAGCTGCGCGTCCATCGAATAGAAATAGACGGGCGTCGCCAGGACGATGACGTCGGCGGAGAGCATCTTCTCCACGAGTTCGTTGGCATCGTCGTTCTTGACGCATTTCTTCAGTTTCTGGCAGGCGTAGCAGCCGCTGCAGTAGCCGACGTTCTTCTCGGCCAGGCGGATCTTCTCGACCTCGTGGCCCGCTTCGGCTGCGCCTTTGGCGAACTGGTCGCAGAGGAGGTCGGAGTTGCCGCCCTTGCGGGGCGACGCGGAGAGGATGAGGACTTTTTTCATGGTGGTTCCGGTTGTATTGTATTTCACTATGTTCCCAGGAGGATGCCTAACAGCAGAATTTCAAGTTTTGACTTTACCCGAAAGGTTATCGCGCCCTAGCGGGCGCAGGCATTTTGGGGGCATCTCGTCCGCCAGCTGCGTGCCCTTGCGGGCACTTGCAGGCGGTTACGCATGGTCGCGCATTCCGTGCGCTTGCCGCTTCGCGGCTGGAAAGTTTTGATCATAGGCACTCTCGTGGGAAACACAGCCTTCTGCTATTGATGAAAATCGTTTCAGCGGATGAAATGCATCGGCTGCCATTCCTCCTGCGGGGGACGCGGCACGGCGCCCTCCCCGTGGAGGTTCTTGAGCACCCACGACAGGTTCTTTCCCAAAGTGCGCATCGTCTGCATCCCCTCGGAGTCCTGCGCCGCCTCGCCCGGTTCGCGGCCGAAGGCGACATTCCAATACTGCGAGCCGACAATCAGCGAGTTGAGCATCTCGAAGGGCATGTTCATGCACTGGAATGCGGCTGTCGAGCCACCGCGACGGCAGATCGCCACGCAGGCTGCGGGCTTGCCCTCCACGTGCGCACGCCCCGAAAAGAACGCCCGCTGAAGCACCGCCAGCAGCGCGCCGGCCGGCTGCCCATAGTAGGTCGGCGAGCCGACGACGAAGGCGTCCGCCTCCGCGAAACGCTCCACGAGGCGGTTGCACACATCATCGTCAAAGGCGCATTTCCCGAGTTTCCTGCTTACACAGGCGTAGCATGCGGCGCAGCCGCGGACTGGCTTATTGCCCAGCCAGAAGGTCTCGGTCTCAATGCCCTCGGCCTCCAGGGATTTCGCCACCTCCGCCAAAGCCACTGAGGTGTTCCCGTTCTTGCGGGGACTTCCGTTGATGAGCAATGTCTTCATTTGGCTTCCTCTGTTTGTTTTACGACTACCCTTTCATCAACGAACTTCTCCAATTCCTTCACGCTGGACTTGATGCGCGATCCAGAGAAGGCCCCCGCCGGCAGCACCTTCGATTCGGGGAGCAACTCCGCGAAATCGCTTCCCACGCGCTGCATCCCGCCACCGCCATTGGTCTGGAAGAGACAGACTACTTTTCCCTTCAGTGCCGCTTTGTTATTTGTCACCCAGGTGCGGACAGGTGGGGCCATCGTCCCCCACCAGTTCGGCGTGCCGACGAACACGGCATCGTACTTCTCAAGGTCAAGCCCCTGGATCGGCTGGATGGCACGCAGGGTCTTCGACTGGCACTCCGGCTTCGCCTACTGAGTACAGGTACGGTAGTCGGAACTGTAGGGCTTCTCCGCCTTGATCTCGAACAGCGCCGCGCCGAGTTTCTTCGCGATGGTCTGCGCCGCGAAGCGCGTGTTGCCGTCGGGACTCCACGAGAAATAGACCACCGCCACCCTGCCCTGACCAATCGACACCGGCTCGGCGGCATTCGCCGTGCCACCAAATAGTCCCGCCAGAATTCCTGCCATCATCGCCACTCCTGCCAAAAGTCGTTTCATGGTTGTTGTCCTTGTTGTTGAATGATTTAACGGATGAAAAATCTACCTGACCGGTTCGGGGGAGACATCTGGCTCCTGGAGGTTTACAGGGTTACATTTGTCCTTGGTCTTTCCCGCCAACAGCCCCTCGTAGTAGTGCTTCTTGTATTGGAGAACCTCCATTTGGCGGTTCAGCTCGTCCAGCTGAGCTTTGAGTTTCCGCTCCTGGGCGGTGATCAGGGCGGCACGTTCGGGGATGGTCGAATCCCCCTCACGGCACATCTGGATGTAGCGACGGACTTCCGTGACCGGAAGCCCCGTGGAGCGCAGGCAGTGTACAATCTTCAGCCAGGCCAGGTTGTAGTCGGAGAAGAGACGGCTGTTACCGCTGGAACGCCCCACCTCGGGGATGAGCCCTGCATTG
>JAFYIW010000350.1 GCA_017538465.1 Victivallales bacterium | reverse complement strand
GCGCTCGGCGGCGGGGGTCTCGGCGACGGGGGTTTGGGTGGTATCTTCTGACATCTGCTGCACCTCGCGTTATTTGGCTTCCGCGGCCTTGGCGGCCTTTCGGGCGGTCTTTTCGGTTTCCAGACGGGCGATGTCCTTGCGGAGGATGCGAATCCGCGCGGTGTTCTTCAGTTCGCTGGTCTGCGCCTGCAGACGGAGCTGAAAAATCTCCTTGCGGTTGTCGTCAATCTGCTTCGCGATCTCCTCGTCGGTCTTCTGACGAATCTCAGATGCTTTCATGGTTGCTTTCCTTATCAGTTGGCGACATAGCGGGCAAGGAAGCGGCAGCGCACCGGCAGTTTGCTGGCGGCCAGCGCCAGGGCTTCCTTGGCAACGGTCTCGGAGCAGCCGGACAGCTCGATGATCATGTTGCCTGGACGGATGACGGCGACCCAGAACTCCGGGGCGCCCTTACCCTTACCCATACGAGTTTCCAGCGGCTTCTTGGACACGGGCTTGTCTGGGAAGACGCGGATCCAGATCTGGCCGCGACGTTCCATCCGACGGGTGGCGGCCACACGGGCGGCCTCAATCTGGGCGCCCGTCAGCCACGCGCGGTCCAGCACCTGCAGACCGAAGTCGCCGAAATCGAGCTTGTTATTGCGCGTCGCGATTCCCGCGCGGGTGCCGCGCTGCACCTTTCGGTGCGCGGCGCGTTTTGGCATTAGCGGCATTGTTGATTTCCTCCCAGTTTTGAGGCTTGCAGATCCAAACTTTGATTCCAATCAGACCGGCCAGGGTGTGGGCTTCGGTGAAGCCGTAGTCGATGTTGGCCGAAATCGTGTGCAGCGGAACCTTGCCTTCCTTGTATTGCTCCGTACGGGCCAGCTCGGCGCCGTTCAGACGGCCTGCGCAGCGGATGCGGATGCCTTCGGCACCGCGCTCCATCGCGGACTGCATCGCGCGCTTCATGGCGCGGCGGAACGCCACGCGGCGCTCCAGCTGCTGGGCGATGGACTCGCTGACCAGCTTCGCGTCCACTTCCGGAACCCGGACTTCCTTGACCTCAACGATGATCTCCTCGTCCTTGGCCACATTCTGGAGCAGTTCCTTGATTTTCTCGATGCCTGCGTTGCGCTTCTCGGCCTTGGCGGCATTGGCATCGGCGGCGGGAGCGGCGGCACGGGCGCCCTTGGCGTTGTGGTCCTCGAAATGACCGGAGATGACCACGCCGGGACGGGCGGTGTAGATGGTGATGCGGACGCGGCGCGCAAAGCGCTCGATGAGGACCTTGGACACGGAGGCGTTCTTCAGTTCCTTGTCCAGCTTCTCACGGATGCGAAGATCCTCCTGCAGCAGCTCGCCGAAGGAACGGCTGGCGCTGTTGGCCTTCTCCTTGCTACGCGCGAACCAGCGGGATTTCCAGTCCTTGCGGACGGCAATGCGGAATCCAATCGGATTGACTTTTTGACCCACGGTGATGACTCCTAATTATGCGTTGTCCGACACAACGATTTTGATGTGGCTAGTGCGTTTGCGGATGCGGCCGGCGGAACCACGGGACTTCGGCTGGAAGCGGCGCATGGTCGGTCCCTCGCCGATGGTGGCTTCCTTGACCACCAGATTTGTGCGATTGACGGGATCCCGGTCAGCGTTTTCCGCGTTCGCCACGGCGGACTTGAGGGTGGCTTCGACCAGCCGCGCGGCTTTGCGCGGAATCAACGCCACCATGTTCAGCGCCGTGACCGCAGGCTTCCCCTGAATCAGGCGGGTGACTTCACGCGCCTTAAACGGGGAAATGCGCACATACTTGGCTATGGCGATTTTTTCCATGGTTGATTTCCTGTTTGACTAGAACGAAAGAAGAAAAACAAAAACTGCTCAAGGCGCAAGGCCCATTGCGCCCCACGGAGAACCGGAGAATGCGGGACACAGCCACCCCGTCCGGGAGTGCCGTGGCGCTCTTGCGGCCGCTCCGCGTCTCCGGGTATGGCGATCAATACACCACTCGGGAGACCTGTCCAGCCGTAGGCGAGCAACCCCGCATCGGCCAGGATTTGGAGATTCGGCAAAGGAACCTTACTTTCGGAGCCATCTGCAAAGGCGTTGGCGAAGCGCGCCTGCCTCTGAGATGCCCTATTTATCCAGCCGTTCGCGTGGCGGTTCCGCCAGGATTGCCTCGCGTTGGAGAAGCATCCCGGGCGCCAGCGAACGAAAATCGCCTTCCACCAGGTTCACGGCGCTGCAAAGCGCCCTGGACTCGATGACTTGAAGTCGGACCAGCACGACGCCTTCGCGTTTCAGGGCGAAGGTCATGCCGACGCGCACGCCATTCAGGAATCCCTGATCAATGATGGCAATCCGCGTCTGCGAATCCAACCGGAGAATGGCGGCGGAGACCTGCGTGACCAACTCCTGAGGAGAGGTCGCCAGAGTCACCGGCTGAAGGGCGGCCGTGAGTTTGTCGGCCATTTCCCGCATGCCGTCCTCGACCGTCTGCCGTAGCACCTGGGAGGGTTGGCAGGCATCCAGCACGGCCGTCATGCTCCGTTCGTGCTTTTGCATCGCGGCGGACAGTTCCAGAAGCCGGCGCTGGGTCAGCGCCAGCGTGTCGAAGAGTTCGACCGCCACGTCTCCATTCTTTCCGCCTGGATTCTCCGCCTGGCCAATCAGATGCGCGGCGGCGATTTCAAGCCTCGCCAGTTCATCAATGGCCTGATCGGTTGAAATCAGCAGTTCGGCGTAACGGCTTTGCAACCGCTCCAGTTCCTCACTGCGTTCAGCCAACTGGCGCTCCAGTTCGCGGTTGCGCTCTTGGAAACTCTCCAAGGCAACCTGGGACTCCAGCAATTGCTGCCGGAGTTCCGAAACCGCGTCGTCCTGCGAAAAAACGGGGACGCAAAAAAGCAAGTTCCATAATATAATCCCAATTTGACAAATTTTCCAGCGCATCAGCGAATTTTTCTTGTACAACGGCCAATCCATGACAATTCCCGACAACTCAACTCGCATGTTCCGTATAATTCTGATAATATAATGCAACAAAGGAAAGTCCAGAGACCTGAGGCCTGAGGCCTGAGCATAAAGTACAAAACTTCATTTTACCCCTATATTTAGTCTCACGACAACCCTTCTCAGGAAAACACGAATGACTCGTCAAATCCATTTAGGTTCTGTGGCCATCGGCGGAGACGCCCCCATTGTTATCCAGTCGATGTGCAACACCAAGACGACGGATGCCGAAGGCACCTTGGCCCAAATTCGCCAGCTTGCCGACTTGGGATGCCAAGTCATCCGTGTCGCCCTTCCCGCTTTCTCCGCCATGTCTAGTCTAGAGCGCATTTGCGCGGAAAGTCCCTTGCCAGTAGTGGCGGACATTCATTTTGACGCCCGGCTGGCATTGGAGGCGCTTTCGGCAGGTGCCCATGGCATCCGTGTGAACCCCGGCAACCTGCGTGACACGACGGCAATCCGCCAACTCGCCCAGGAGGCGGCCCGGCTGAGCCGATGCGTGCGCATCGGCGTCAACATGGGCAGTCTCTCGCCGAGCGCCCAGAAGCGATACGGCATGAGCGCGGAGGCGATGGTCCAAAGTGCCCTGGAGTATCTGAAAATCTTCGAGGACGCTGGTTGCCAAAACCTCAAGGTCAGTCTGAAATCCTCCGACCTGCGCATCTCCATTGAAGCCGCACGCCGGTTTCATGCCATCTCCGACTGGCCACTTCATCTTGGCATCACCGAGGCGGGCACACCGATGGCCGGCACCATCAAGTCCGCCATCGGTCTTGGAGTGCTGTTGCTGGAGGGCATCGGCGACACCATCCGCGTCTCCTTGACCGCTCCACCCAAGGCTGAAATCACAGCAGCGCACCGCATTTTGGAGGCATTGGGATTACTCCCCGGAAGACCCCAGCTGGTATCTTGCCCAACCTGCGGCCGAACCCGCATTGACCTGATTCCCATCGCCGAAGCTGTGGAAGCCGAAATCGACCGTCTGATGTCCGCAGGCAAGACCATTGCGTTACGCAAAATCGCGGTGATGGGCTGTGAGGTCAATGGACCGGGAGAAGCGGCCGACGCGGATCTCGGAATCGCGGGAGGCAATGGCACCGGCACCGTCTTCAAATTCGGCAAGCCTGTCCAGCATTGTCCTGAAAATGAATTGCTTCCTGTGTTGTTGGCCGAAATCCACGCGGCCGCAAAATTACCCATTCGGGCGAGCAAATCTTCCGGCAAACCATGGTGACGGCAATACATTAAGGCAAATTCCCTCTCATCCATTCATCCAGCCAAATTCAATTACCATGGAATCTAACATCCTCACGCAACTTTCGTCTTTTGATGCCTGGGAGCGCATCAATGCCCTTCAGACCATGGCCACCATCACGCAGTTTCCTGCGGAAACCCCCGCAATGAACCTGCACGTGCACTCTTTTTTCTCCTATAATGGGGAAGGCTGGTCACCCAGCCGCATTGCCTACGAGATGAAGCAACTCGGACTCTATGGCGCCGCCGTCTGCGATTTTGATGTCCTGCAGGGAGTCGAGGAGTTCCTGACGGCCGGCGACCTGCTGGGGCTACGCACCGCCGCGTCCTTTGAGAGCCGCGTCTTTTTCTCCGAATATGCCGACCAGGAAATCAACTCCCCCGGCGAACCAGGCGTCTTCTATTTCATGGGCTCCGGCTTCGTGAAGGCTCCTGCCCCCGACTCCAAGGCCGCCGCGGGCTTCGCGTTGTTGCTGGAGCAATCCCACCGGCGCAACCGCGAACTCATCGCCCGGGTGAACAACGCATTGCCCGCCGCCAAACTCGACTACGAGCGCGATGTCCTTCCCTTGACTCCAGACAAAAACGCCACGGAACGCCACATCGTCCGCGCCTACTATGACCAAGCCATCAAGGAGCAGGGTTCCCCGGAAGCCGCCGCCGCCTTCTGGGCGAAGGTCTTTGACGCGGACGCTGCGGAACTGGCCGCAAAGTCCCCGAACGCGATGAACGACTACTTGCGCAGCAAGCTGATGAAGAAAGGTGGCTTGGGTTACATTCAGCCCACCAAGGACACTTTCCCGCTCATTGAACAGGTCATCGACCTCATCCGCGAATGCCGTGCCCTCCCCGTCGCCGCCTGGCTGGATGGCTCGCTGCCCGGCGAGGCCAACCCCAAAGCGCAGCTGGAATGCCTGGTCGCGAAAGGCCTGGAGATGGTCAATATCATCCCCGACCGCAACTGGAACTTCAAGGATCCCGCCAAGGCGGCCGTGCGCGTCCAGGCTCTCAACGAGTACATCGCCGCCGCGCAGGCGCTCGACCTGCCCATCATCGTGGGCACCGAGTGCAACAAGCCAGGCCAGCGCAAGGTCGATGACTTCAAGGCGCCCGCCCTCGCCCCGCATCTGGGCACCTTCACCTTCGGCGCCAATGTGCTCTTCGGACACACCTGGCTCCTGCGCTACGCGGACTACTCCTACGGCGACGCACAGGCCAAGGCCGACTTCCCCACGCGTGCCGCCCGGAACGACTTCTTCGCCTCAGTTGGCGCTCTCCCCGCGCCTCCCCCCACTACCATCGGACTTCTCATCAACCGCGATCCCAAGGCGAATTTCGACTACATCAAGAAATCCGCTGCTGCCGGCTACTGGCTGGAGTGGTAGGGGATATACGGCACGCGCACGCCTGG
>JAFYIW010000349.1 GCA_017538465.1 Victivallales bacterium | reverse complement strand
GGGCCAGACTCCTGAAGCACTGACGGCCTTCGGACTTAAAGGCTGGGACGAATTGCGGGCCGACGAAGTGCTGTATTGCATAAAGGACGGCGAGGCCTGGCTGGCTGGCGACGTCCCGCGCGGCACCCTCTATGCCGTCTATGAGTTCCTGGAACGGGAATATGGCGTGCGTTTTTTCACCGCCGATGACGAACTGGTGCCCGCCCAATCGCCTTTCCGCCTGCCGCCCGAGGGCACTTTCTATCGCTATGCGCCAGTTTTCATGCAGCGCTCCGCCGCCTATACGACCATCAATAACGACCACCAGGCCTTTGCCGCCAAGATGCGCAACAACTATTTTTATTGCCCATCCGATGCGGAATGGGGCGGCTATGACGGCTTGATTGGCTGGTGCCACACCCTCGCCCAGTTCCTCCCCGTCGAAAAATATTACAAGGACCATCCGGAATGGTATTCCATGCAGAAAGGCATTCGTCTGGGCGGCCCACAGTTCCAGATGTGCCTCACCAACCACGAGATGCGCCAAGAACTCATCAAAGTCGTTCGCGAACAAATCAAGGCGCATCCAGAAAGCCACTTCATCTCCGTCTCGCAGAATGACAACCATCATCCCTGCCAATGTCCGGAGTGCAAAAAGTTCATCAAGGAACACGGCAACGAGACCGACCTGCTCCTGGACTGCGTGAACGAGGTCGCCGCCATGGTCGCCGAGGAATTCCCCGGGGTCTTCGTCGAGACCCTCGCATACGTTTACACCCGCCAGCCCCCCAAGACCATCCGCCCGCTGGACAATGTGGCCATCCGCTACTGCACCATCGAGGCCGCCGCACTCGCCCCCGTGGACTCCCCGCGAAACCAAGTCCTTGCCGAGGAACTGCAGGCCTGGCAGCCCATCGCCAAGCACACCATGATCTGGAACTACGTCACCGACTTCGCCAGATACTACCTGCCCCACCCGAACTGGACTTTCCTGGATGAAGACCTGCGATTCTTCCGCGACAACAACGCCATCTCGGTCTTCGAGCAGGGCTCCTTCAACCATTGCGGACGAGCCGCCGACCTCACCGATCTGCGCACCTACGTCGTCAGCCGACTGCTGTGGAACCCCGACCTGGATGGACAGGCGTTGATTCATGAATTCGTGGACCATCACTACGGCCCCGCCGCACCATACGTCTATGCCTACCTGGACGGCGTGACCGCCGCCTCCGCACGACATCCGGATTGCCTGGACAATTGCTATCCGTATAACACCGACAAATGGCTTGGCGACGCCGAACGCGTCCAAATCTGGTCGGAGGTCTTCGCAGGAGTGGAGAAATTCGCCGACGACCCGGTTTACGGACCGCGGATGGCGATCGCCGCCCTGCCCATCACGATGGACCTCCTGGATCACCAAGACCTGTTCGTTCCCGAACCAGACAAACGTCTCCCGCAGCTTCGTCAGGTCGATTCCGAGAAACTTCTGGACTTCTGCGAAAAGTATCTCGCCCTCGCTAATGCGAAGGACCTTCAGGAAAGCATGGGCCTGCCAACCACCCAGTGGCTCGCCAACCGCCGAACCACTACCAGCGGAGAAGTGCATATCACTTGGCTCACAGAAGGCGAACAACCGAAAGGACTGCCGGACGACGAAAAGTGGTGGGGGTGGAACGCCGAGACCATCGGACAGCTCTACGGCGAATCTCAGACCACCATCGCCCTCTGCGAAGACCCGGCCGCCGTTGGTGGAAAGGCTGTCCGAATGCCCAATGTCCACAACGAGTGGTATTTGCAGATGTCACGTCTCCCTACGGGAACCTTCGAGCTCTACCTCACAGTGCGCTGCCAGCTCAAGCCTGGATGTCAAGCCGTAGGCGACGCCATGACCTGCGGAAACTACCCTGCGGGACCAGAGCCAGTCACCTTCACCGCCGCTGAAATCGCGGGCGAGGAGTACAAGCTGGTCAAACTCGGCGTGAGCAATCTCGGCAAGGCGCAGTATGTCTATTGCGCGCCAGTCGTCAACGACAATGTCGAGTCCATCTGGATCGACCGTCTCATCGTCATCCGTCCCCAGGACCAGGACGGAAACCCCGTGGAGGCCATCGAGGAATACCAGCCTTAACCCGGCAATTCATTTTCTAGGTTCGGCCGAGGCACCACGGCTGCCACCCCATCCACCAGTCTTCTTCCACAATGTCCGACTCTCACAATCACTCCTGGTATCTGCTCCTTGCCGCACTTGGCATAACCGTGCTGATGTGCATTAGCATCTGTGCCGTCTTCACTGGACATCGCTTGGCTTCGCAACAGCCCAACGAGCCCCCTTCCGACGGGATGCCACCCGCTGCCGTCCCCGCTGCCACGGCAGCGTCAGAGGCTCCTGTGAAAGAAGACGTCCGCTGGAGCGTTGTTTTACCGCCAGATTACCAACCCGAGCTATCTTACCCCGTGGTCTTTGAGTATGCCACCAGCGAACCACAGTTGGTGAATCTTCAGCCAGGCCAGGCCATCCTTGCCTCATTTGCCGCACAGACCGAGACGCCGTTGAAGGCATCCCTCTCCGAGGCGAACGCATTGAATCAACTCGCCGCATTGCAAAAAGAATATCACATTGACGAAGACAGAATCTTTCTCGTCACCGCCGACCTCGCCGGACTGGACTTCGCCGCCCGTCACGCCAGCCGTTTCAGCGCGGCAGTCCTGCAGTTCACCCAAAACCCCGTGCAGGGAGCCTGGAAAGACCTCCCGTTAGACAATTTGCACAATCTCGAGTTCTGCCTCGACACCAGTCGTCTGCCACTGCCAAACGCCTCCCTGCGCGAGCTATACGACGAGCTTCAAGTCCACCATCGGCTAAGGATTCCCATGTATGAATCTCCTGTCGCTCATCCATCTTCCCCACTGCCGGAAATGCTTTCCCACCTCAGCATGCTCCTGCCTGCGTATCATGACGAGATCCACTGGCAGACCGATTCCATTTCAAACGGCGAAGCATGGTGGCTCCGCGCCGAGGGTCTGGGAAAGTACGACGACCCCGCCATCTTCTCCGCAAAGTATGAACTCGGCATCCCCCCCACCTTGGCGCAAGTCATCATCCAAACCAGCAATCTCAATGCCTTCGCCATTCGGCGAACTTGGAGGGATTTCGCAGGAGTCTGCACCTTCAGTCTCATGGTGGATGGGCAAAACCTTGACCTCGCCACCAAGGCGATTGACCCGGAATGGTGTGTGCTCCGCAAAAAGGACGGCCTTTGGCAACCTGACTCCGCCCAGCCACCTGAAAATTGCAAAACCGCCGTCTGCGAGGGGCCGATTGCACGTGTTCTTCAAGAGCCTTTCCTGATTGTCACTGGCACAGCCGATACGGAAAACGCCACTAAATGGCAGCAAAGCGCACAGGCCTTCGCCAATCAATGGCATCAGCTCACCGGACAGAACGTGGTTGTGATGACAGATGGCGCATGTACCCCGGAAACCTTGAAAGGACATCACCTGATCCTGTTTGGCGGCCCCCGCGAGAATCACCTTGTCAACAACCTTCTGGATGACCATCCCGAATTCCTCCGCGACATCTACCTCCGTAACCCCCGCCCCGAAGAGGACTTTGAGCAAGACACCCAAAAACTTTGCTGCTTGACCCTTTACCCTGCCAGCCTTTTCGTCCCTGGAAAACTCGCGCTCATCGTCTTGGCGGACAATCCTGCGGACATTCCCGCCGCTTGGCAGCCGCTTTTCTCTTCCCTGGCCACCCAGGGAGACTACCTGCTTTTCCTGCCCGGAGAGCCATCTCCCCGTGCCAGCGGATGGTTCACCGGCGGATGGGAGATTGCCGATTGACACACTCGTCTCAAATTGTTTGGCTACCTTCTTGAAAAAAGCGGGATATTGCTTATAATTAAGATATAACAATAACCTCGTCCCCCTCTCCCCTGCCTCAATCTTTCATTCCAGAACTCCATGAAAAAATCCTTTACCCTCATTGAATTGCTCGTCGTGATCGCCATTATTGCGATTCTGGCCTCCATGCTCTTGCCTGCACTTGCCAAGGCACGCGAAAAAGCCCGCGGCGTCTCCTGCACCAACAACCTCAAGCAGGTCATGCTCTCCTTTGTCGCCTACGGTGTTGACTCCAACGACTACTGGACCATCCAGTGCGCCGACCAGGCCTCCTGGGTCTGGGCAAACTGCGCGACAGGCGTCTTCCCCGAACTGGTCGGCAACCCCGGATGCAATGACTCCAACGTCTGGGCGGGGTCGCAAAACACGTGGCTTTATCAGCGCGTCAAGTACGCCTGGTGTCCGGATGACAAGCCCCGTGAGCAGAACACCTGCTACGGCGTGGTGGTCGGCAACAGCAAGAACTATGATGACGAATGGCTTACTAGTTTCCAAATCAATAACCCGTGGGGCAACTGGTATGCCAGTCAGGGCGGGGACAACAACAAGTCCAAGTTCCTCTTTGTCGGAAAGATCCGCCGTCCCGCCCAATACTGGATGTTCGGCGATGCCTGGCGCAATGACGGCCAGACCTACACCGGCTGCGGCACCGCGCCGGCCTGGGGAGTCATCCACCACGTCATTGGCTCCCACGGCAACGGAACGCCCTTCAGCTTCATTGACGGACACGTGGCGCCCATCACCAGCGGACAGCAATACGTCCAGCTGGCATCCGCCGAGCGCAAGGCCGTCGGCAAATACACCTATGGATGCTTTGGCAATGGCCACGGACAGGCCTACTACTATGACAAATACGGCGGCAACCGGCGTTCGGTGACCTATGTCCCCTGACGCCCAAGCGGTCTGTTCATTGATTAAATAAAGCAAGTCCCGGATTCCACTGGAATTCCGGGACTTTTTTTGTAGGAATAATCATTGCTGTCCGGTAAAACATCAGGTGTAAAAAGCGCATTTCCCGCGAAACACGCGAAAAGCGCGAAAGAAGACCCCGCCTCTGTCCCGGTGGTTACGCATGGTCGCGCACTCCGTGCGTTTGCCGCCTCGCGGCTGAAAAGCCTTGATTAGGGACCCTCTTAGGGAACATAGCCTATTTTTAAGGGAATTATATCGTCAACTTGGAGAACAAATCTGTAGGCGAAGGGGGGAGTTGCTATGTTAAAAGTGTTGCCCGTTTTCACGGATCCATTCCGCGCGTTTT
>JAFYIW010000348.1 GCA_017538465.1 Victivallales bacterium | reverse complement strand
TTTCTACTTGAGAAAAAGATTCCGCAAATCATGATGGATCTTGAGTTCGTGCGGCTTCCCGAGTTTGTCAACGACTGGCTCGGGGCGACGGTTCGCCTAGAATCACCACGAGAGCGTCATGCCAATCAGCACCCTTATTCGAAAAGCATCCTGACGTGGCGCATCTATCGGCTTCTCGAAAAGGCCGCACCCGACGGTGAATTACAGGCGCTGTTGAACTATGTGAACGGAGCCACGGAAAAACGTGCGACCAAGCGGTATTCCCTTTCGGCGAAATTGGCGTGCCTCTATGACGACTACTTGAACTCGCGCTTCAAGATGCTACGCAAATGGGAGCAGGACAGCAGTTGTCATGCACCAGTTTTCAAGGTCCCAGAATGGCAAATTGCGCTCTACCGTGAATTGGTTCAGGAGAATCAGAATTCATACGCCAAGGAATTCGAGGACGCATTGAGTCCAGCGACGGACGCCAAAAAGGCATTCGAGGTCGGATTCCCACGTTATCCGGCGGTCTTTGTCTTTGACATTCCGTTCATCCCCGAGCCGATGCTGCGGCTGCTGGAGAAAATCTCCGAGGCGATGCCGATGACCTTCTGGAATTTCAATCCCAAGGATGACTGGCTGGCGGAAACGCCTTCCCAGAAAGAGGTCGCTCGACGGTTGCGGGAGAAAATCCAGAATGATCTCAAGAAGCATCGGGTGGCTCTGGAGCTGGCACAGCCCCCCGGCGAGTTGTCCATTGACATCGGGCGTTTCTATGACTCGCCAGAGGAGCGTCTGCTGGGAGCCATGGCCTCTGGTGCACGGGGAATTCTTGGGGCATTGTGCGATGATTGCATGGGCGATGTGGAAACTCCGACAGAAGGACGGGACCCCTTGGAGGCAATGGGAAACATGCAGATCAGTGTCCATCGCACCTATTCTCCCCGTCGGGAATTGGAGGCAATCAAAGACGGTCTGCATGACTTCTTGAAAGATGAGCGGAATGCCCCCCATGAGGCGTTGGTGCTTTGCGCAAACTGGGAGACCTATGCACCATTTGTCGATGCGGTCTTCCCGTCGATGCCTGAAAATGCGGGCTACATACCAATCACGATGGGAGGAATTGCGGGCAGCACGCCGCTTATGCAATCATTTGTAAAATTGTTGGAATTCAGAAAAAACCGCTTCGAGGCAAGCGCTGTTTTCAAGTTGCTGGATATTCCCGCGATTCGGACGAAATACGGCTTGGACGAAAATGCCGTCGATGCTCTTTGCGACATGAGCAGAAAGGCCAATATCCACTGGGGATTGAACGATGATGATGTCGCACATATCCTGAAACTGGACAAGGCGGATGGCCCTTATCCGTTCACCTGGCAACGAGGGCTAGACCGCCTGACCGCGGAATTGCTCTACGGTTTCCCGGAGAATGAGGAACTGCTATTGACGGTCGGCGACCTGCCTGGGCAATTGCACCCCATCGGGCATGTGGAGGGAGAGCGTGCGAAAAGCGTGGCCGCCCTGTGGTCGCTCGTCGGAGATTTGGCTAGGATCCGCGGAGAGTTTTCCCAAGGGAATAAAGCCACGCCGGAAACGACTCGGGAAAGGCTTCTGGAAATCATCAACACATTTTATGTAGAGAGCAATGACAATTCATTGGAGTTGAACAGAATTCGCACGGCAATCCATTCGGTTGCCGAGAATATGCTGGCCGCCGGACTCAAAGACGCTGAAATCGAAGGGGAAGTCTTCATCCAGGCAATGCAGGAGGCAATCAATAGCCAGATGCCAGGACGTAGAACTCCCGCCGATGCCGTCCAGTTCGCTCCGCTGAACGCCTATACGGCGACACCCCATAAATTCGTCTGGATCTGTGGTCTGAACGACGGGGTATTCCCGCGGGTGGACCGCCAGGCATCCTTCGATGCAATTGGACGGCATCCCAGCCTGTTCGACGCCACTGCCAGGGAGAAGGATGCCTTCGCCCTGTTGAAGGCAGCACTCTGCGCAGAAAAGTTCCTGTCGTTCAGTTTCGTCGGGAAGGAAATGCGCTCCAACGAAGACATCCCATCCTCCGTCCTGCTAACCAATCTGACGGACTATTTCAAGGCCAGACAGATTGCGTTCACTACCTACAATCATCCACTTCAAGGCTATAGCCATCGGTATTTCATTGAGACATCCCAGATGGAGGCACAACTGCCGCCAAGTTATTCCAGGACATACGAAGAAATGGCAAAGTCTCTGGATGAGGCGCGGAAGGCCCCGGCGAATCCGGCAACCGCCTCGTCTCTTGTGGCATTCCCGCTAAAAGTAGATGGCGTGACGGAAATCGCCTTGGACGACTTTGTGGAGTTCTTCGCCCACCCCAATCGCTTCCTGCTCGAAAAACGGCTGAAGGCAAAAACTCCCTGGACGAGTGAACTCAATGATGACGAATGCCTGATGGCAACCCTTGACAAGGCACTACAAAAGCGACTTGCACTGGAGAAAGTCCCGGTCAATCAGCCTCCCGCTCAATTGGTAGTGGAAATGGGAAACGCTCCTGATGAAGATTCGGCAGAAAATGCCATTGTCAATGCCCAAAATCATTATGAACGAGTCATTGAATTTACCCAAGGCAAAGGCAAAAGCAAGACAATCCTCTATGCATGCATGGGAGATGACGGCAACCCGCTCAATTTGGCAAAGACCTACAATGCTTCCCTGGAACAGCCGACAGAGGATTTTGTTCTTGAACTGCCCATGTCAGCAGGAGGGACAGTCCGTTTGAAAGGCAGTTATGGCACCATCCGCCTTCAGACCGGCGACGGCAATTCAAAACCACATGTCTTCTTTTGGGCTGATGGCATATACGATTCCACACTTGTGGAAATCAAAATCCGTCACTTGGTTTTCAATGCAGTGCGGGACGGTGATATCACGACCATCGCATTCAGCCCCGATACAATGCGTTGCTGCCTGCCGCTGGACAAGAACGTAGCTGAAAAGCTACTGGGGTCTCTGCTGGAATTGGCCACTGGGCCGACGCCTGTGGAATATCCTGATCTCGAGAAAACAATGCCAAAAGACGATATCCTTCCCAAGGAATGGCTAGCCCCGCTGGATGGAATCCAAATCATTTGAAATGCAACGGAGATTGACATAATTATGGACCATGACTTCAACAACGAAATCTACAGTCCCACTTTTCAGGTGAACCAGGGAGCGCATCTTATCGAAGCCTCGGCAGGCACGGGAAAAACCTATAACATCCAGAATCTCTATGCACGATTCATTATGGAGACGGATTTCAAAGTCGCCAATATCCTCGTGATGACCTATACGGAGGCCGCCACCAAGGAACTGCGCGAACGTCTCCACACCGTCCTGGAGGATTTGCAAAGGTGTTTTGCCGGGATCCCCTGCGAGGGAAAAAGCGAAAGGGAGATTCACGAGCGGGCTGAACGGGCGGGCAAACTCATCGCATGCCCATCCGACAAGGCCTCCGCTCGGCAACGAGTGGAACTAGCCCTGCTAGAGTTCGACTATGCCGCCATTTCGACCATCCACGGCTTTTGCCAACGTGTGCTAACCCGCTACGCCTTTGAGACTGGCATGAACTTGTCTCAGGAAATCCAAAACAGCAAGGCTGCGGATTTGCGGGCCCGTGTCTTGGACTGGTGGCGGACACACAAGAACATCCCCCTGAACAACTTGCAAAAATATGTCCTGAAATTAGGCGACAAGACCGATTACACGATTCTTTCCGATGATCCGACTCTCCAGGTCGCCAACGACATTGTTGGAAAATATGAGCAAGAGCGTTATGAGCGCGAAAGCCTGAACTTCGATGATCTGCTGAGAGCCTTGAGAGATGCCCTGAAAAACAAAACCTACGGAAAGGCACTGGCCGACAAGTTGCGCGAGGAATACAAGGTGGCACTGATTGACGAATTCCAGGACACGGATCCCGTTCAATACGACATCTTCAAGAATATCTTCCTGGACAAGGAGCATCCCTGCCCAGTGTATTTCGTAGGCGACCCGAAACAGGCCATCTATGCTTTTCGCGGCGGGGACATCTATACCTATTTCACGGCCAAAAACGAAGGGAATTTGCAGGAGCACTTCATCAATGCCAACCACCGCTCCATTGGACGGCTGGTGGATGTCGTCAACGCCATGTTTCACGAAAACGCTCCTGGCGAGACCTTCGGTGACAAGACCATAGCCTATCATCCCTCCATCGCCAAAGCCGCCCCGGACAAAATCAAGGGAACGCCGTTGGAGAGGCCGCTCCGGATTATCGAGTTTACCCCGGCTGACGATTCTCCTGCCAAAATTAAAGACATGCCCGCCATCATCGATAGGATGACCGGGCAGATTCTGGATATTCTGAATCAGCGGGATGCCGTGGGAAAACGCATCTTCACCCCCAAAGACATCGCGATTCTGATGAATGCGAAAAGCGACATGTCGACACTGCAGGAGAAACTCTTGGCGAAGGGGATTCCGTGCGTGATTCGGAATCCGGGAAATGTCTTCGGCACCCCTATTGCCCAGCGGCTGAAAGTATTTCTGGAGGCGATTGCCGAGGCAGGCACCTCCTGGCCAGGCGCAAACGAGCATCTGCGGGCGGCATTGCTCACCGTCTTCGGTGGCTGCTCCCCCCAGGAGGTCGCCACCCTGGAGACCCCGGAGGACCTGACTGGACATATCGAGCACTTCAGGGAACTGAAGAATGTCTGGCTCACGCGTGGCTTTGTTGCGTTGTCAAACCGAATGGAGCAGGAAGGGTATCTGCAACGCCTGGCCCAGGCCCCGAATGGAGAGCGTCTGCTCTCCGACATCGGGCAGATCATGGAGCTGTGCTGTGCCGCCACCAAGACAATCGACTCAACGCCGGAGGCGCTTATCGACTGGCTGAATGAGCGCATCCGCACCTCGTCGGCGAGCGGAGAAGAAAGTGATTCGGAGGAATACGAACGCGAACTGGAGACCGATGGCGAAGCCGTCAAAATCCTGACCATCCATGCCTCAAAAGGTCTCCAGTTTCCCGTTGTCTTTTTGCCGGACTGCTGGACGATCTGTAGCAGACATGACCCCAGAAATCAATTCCCGTTGCCTTACTATCATGATGAAATGAACCAAAACCAATTGGTTTTCGCCCCGGGGAAACCGGGAAAAGCGAAGGCGGAGGCGGAATTGCATCTTGAGAAAATCCGCCTGCTATATGTGGCGCTCACGCGTGCCATTCAGCAGACCATTCTTTTCACACCGAGTTTGGAGGCTTTGGAAAAGCTGAACGAGCCGCTGAAGAATCTGCTCCGGAACCTGAAAGACAACTCTGGCGACAATCCCCCATACGAGTGGCTGAAAGACACGGAAGTCAGAATGGCGGAAGGCTATTATACGCCAGATTTGCCGCCGGAGACAGCCAGAAACGCGCTGGATCCAAGGTCGTTTGACCGCCAGCCTCCGGTCAGAGGCAGCTACACCTCCCTGGCGCCTGGACCTGGAAAGAATGACTTCGATGCTTCGCGTGATCGCGATGAGGTTGACTCGCCCCTCTACGATTCCGACAACGAGGATGTCCACCCCATCTTCACCATTCCCGCCGGCGCCCGGCTTGGCACCTGCTGGCACAACATCTTGGAGAAGATCCCCTTTGACGCGGACGAGGGAAAGATCAGAAGCGTCGCGGAGGCGGAACTGCAAAATAGCGGATACAAGCCGGCGAAGACGCTTGATGTCACGGTCAAGATGGTGGCGGAGACGCTACGATATCCAATCACCTCCCCAGAGGGGAAGCTTTTCCCCCTGCGGGACATATCCTGGGCCAATCGCCTTAGCGAACAGGAGTTCACCTTCTCGTCCGCCGATGCATCAAAAACGACTTCGGCGCTCAGGGAAATCCTTCTGAGACATTGGGCAAACGATCCCGCCAAACGGGAGTTCATCAACGCCATGAACCAGTGGGACCGGCCGATTCCCCAGGGCTTTCTTTTAGGCTTTATGGATTTGGTATTCCGTCATGACGGATTCTTCTATATCATCGACTGGAAATCCAACAGCCTGGGCAATGACATCGCGAATTTCACGGCAGACGGCATCCGCATGGAAATGGCGAAGCATGGCTACTTCTTCCAGTATATGCTTTATGCGGCCGTCCTGCACCAGTATCTTAAATCCAGATTGGGCGATAGCTATTCTTGGGAGCGAAATTTCGGTGGCGTGCGCTACTTTTTCCTGCGCGGCATCACCGCCCAAAGTGATGCGGCGGTCTTTGAAGACCGGCCAGCCGAAACATTGCTTGACGAATTTTCCCGGACTTTGGGAATGGAGGTGAACGGATGAACCACGAAACAGCCGATACGAATGAACTCTTTGCCGAAAGCGCCATTGCCAGGCTGGTACGCTCTTTCGTCCTGCGTGCCGGCATGGATGAAAGGGTGGCTGAAATCTGTGGCCGGACGATGGCGGGAGAGGAGAGTGGCGGGGTCTGCATCCCGTTGAATGATGATGAGGTTGAATTGCTGAAGGCGTCCCCGCTTGTCTTTATCGCGGATGCATCAAAACCAGAATCCAAACCATGCGACAAGTTGTTTGTGCTCGCACATAATCGCCTCTACACCAGACGGAACTGGTGCCATGAACAATTTGTCAGGGAACGGATCAAATCCATGGCGGGCGGAAAACCGCCATTCGAAAACGCCATCGACATTCCGGGGGACGGCGCATTCAAGAATTTGAATGGCCTTCAGCGCGAGGCTATCCAGAAGCTGGGAAGTCATCGGTTCACGATAATGACTGGCGGTCCAGGCACGGGAAAAACCTACACCATCGCCCGTGCCGTGAAGCTCATCCAAGGGCAAAAGCCAGACCTTCGCCTCGGTCTGGCCGCGCCGACGGGAAAGGCGGCCACCCGCGTGAAGGAGGCCATGGTCAAGGAAGCGAAGGTTCTCGGACTGGACAATATCCCAGACACCACCACGCTCCATTCCCTGCTCGGTTCCAATTACGACTTTGTCACATTCAGACATGACCACTCCAACCCGTTGGATTTGGACTGGCTGATTGTGGATGAGGCGAGCATGATCTCGCTCTCGATGATGGCAAAGTTGCTGGATGCCTTGCCGGAGCAATGTGGCCTGACTCTTGTCGGCGACGCCAGCCAGCTTTCGTCGGTGGAGCCTGGACGAGTCTTTGGCGACTTGTGCAAAATGCGAATCATCGCTGAAAATGGCTGCAAATGCGAACTACGTGACAGCAAGCGTTTCCCGGCTGACGGAGAAATCGCAAAGTTGGCCGAATGCATAAAAAACGGGGATGCCGAGGGCGCGCTCGACTGTCTGAAGGCCGGGCAGGAATTTGTCCATTACTGCAATCGTCTGAAAACGGATACGGAAGGGGAGCATGCCGATTCAAAGACGAGTTTTGGCAAAATCATCGAGGAGCACTTTTCGGCATTTTGTCAACAGGACACTCCCGAAGGCGCGCTCGCGGCATTGAATGACTGCAAAATTCTCTGTGCCGTGCGAAAAGGCAGATTCGGCGGTGAAAAATTGAACCAACTGGTGCTGGGAAAACTTCAGAAAAGGAACCGAAATTGTCCGATCCCGATGATGATCACCAAAAATGACAAGAATCTAGGAGTCAGCAACGGCGATGTCGGAGTCATCCTCCCTGCGCAAGGCGAAAAACTCTTTCTGCCAGAGGCAGACGGGATTCGGAGCATCTCGCTACCCCTTCTTCCGAACCGGGAAATGGCTTTCGCCTCGACCATTCATAAAGTGCAAGGCTCTGAGTTCAATGACGTCATCATTGTCTTGCCACCTATCAATACATATAATGAGGAAAACCCCGTCCAATCCATGTTAACCCGCGAATTGCTATACACTGCCCTCACCCGAACCAAGGGAGGAGTGTATCTTTTTGCCGAGGACAATGCCGTGAAACATTGTTGCCTCCATGAAATCCAACGCCATACTGGATTGTCGGACGATAAGCGATAGGTTTCCACCCTCGCCCCAGGCACAGAAAAACCGACAAGCGAACACCTAAATAACTAATTATCCTTCGCTAGCGCCTTGGACCAAGTCCGCAACGAGGCATCGCGGGCGCCCAGGACCAGCCACGCCTTGGCAGTAGTCATTGCACGGAAACGCGCTTCGGCTGCTTCGCGCGTGGCGACATATTCCACCGGCAGTCCCGACGCCGCATATTGCTCGCATACTTCCAGAGAGGTCGGCTTGCCAGAGGTGGTTCCCCCCGCATAGTAAACGGGCAGCATCAGGAATTGGTCTTCCGGACGAAGAACACCACGCAGAGCCTCCTGCAAAGCCTCGCGCTGGTCGCCCAGTGCCTTGAAGCCATGCGGCTGCCAGACCATCGCCAGCGGTGAGCCGTAGCGTTCGCGAGCGGCGGAAATCGCGGCGGTGAGCTTCTCCGGGTTGTGCGCGAAGTCATTGATCACCGCAACAGGAGAATTGGCATTGCTCATGATTTCGAAGCGCTGGCGCACACCGCGGAAGCCCCCCATCGCGGTCGCCAAATCCGCATCGGAGGCCTCCGGCAATGCCTGCCGCAACAGTGCAAACACCGCCTGGCCATTCCAGGCGCTATGCTGTCCGGCCTGGAGACTATGGACCATGACGCCTGATGCCACTTCGAAGTGAATTCCGTGTGCATCCACCGCATAGCCCGGTGCCTCCTCTTGGAAGGCCATGGACGGGCATTGCGCGGGCTTCAAAGACGGCTCCGTCGCCGGATAGACCGCGCCGCGTTTCGCACGGGAGAGGAAGGCGCGGAAGACCTCGCGCAGTTCGTCCATCCCGTAGTGGTCGTGACCGACATTGAGGACCACGGCGTATTCCGGCGAGAACTCGCGGATGGATTTGTCGCTTTCGTCGATTTCGGCGACGATGAACCCGGGGGTGTCTTCGGCAAAGAAATTTCCCGGATAGTCGGCGTCCTCGAAATCGAGCGTGTAGCCACCGTCAATCATCACGATTCGACGGCCAAGCGTCTTCAGTGCGCTGGCAATCCATCCCGTGACGGAGGTCTTGCCGCAGGAGCCCGCCACGCCAATCAGCGTGGCACCCTGCCGTTCGCACGCCCGCGCCAACGTGAAGGCGCGGTGGAAAATCGGTACCTGCGGCGCGGCGGCCAAATCCGCGTTGTCCGGCTCGATGGCGGTCGAGACCACAAAAGCGTCAGGCTGGAAATCCCGTGGTCCAGAGCCGTCCTGGGGATAAAGCGCGATGCCCTGGGCACGGAGCTGGGCGTAGAGTTGGGCGCGGGCGGGTTCCGCCAGTCCGCGATCGCTGCCGGCGACCGCATAGCCCTGCCAGCGCAGGAACTGCGCCAGACCGCTCATGCCAATGCCACCAATGCCCACGAAAAAGAGTCGGGCGGGCGGAGCGGGAAAATTATCAGAATAGATGATTTCGGAACTCATGAATTACAGTTAAATCGAATCATACAATGCGGCAACTCAACTTACCGCAAGGCGGCCAGTTCCTCAATGCGGGCGTGGTTCCAGCCAGGGGCGGCGAGGACGGTCTCCAGCAAGGTCGCACAAGCAACCGCATCGTAGAAGGCATCATGGGAAGCCAATCCGGGGCAACGCTGTTCAAGCAATGGCGCCAGTCCCAGGGCCGGCACCAGGTTCTCCAGTTTGTAATCCGACAATTTTGGGAAAGCCATGCGTGCGATGGCGAGGGTGTCAATCCAGGGCCCGAACTCCTGAAGCGGGAAAAGCTGTCGCAGCAGCGTGCGTTCGGTCGGCGCGTGATGCGCGACCAGCGGATGACCGATGAGCATCGGCTGGAGTTGTGGCCAGAGTTCGGTGATGGCGGGGGCCTGGGCGAGTTCGTGGCGCAGCTGCGCCCAGCGTCCCGGCGCGTAGGGATTAAAGGGCTGGTCCTCCGGCACGTGCAGCAACGATTGGAAACTACGCTCCAAAGTCACCCTGCCGTTAGCAATCACCACCAGGCCAATCTGCCATGGGGTGTTCAGGAAGCCCCCCTCCGCCGTGCCGGTGGTCTCAAAATCCAGCGCCACCAAATCGCATTCCGCCACCCGTATCATAGCGCCATCCTCACAGCCATTTCCCCAGCAAAAGATCCCAAAGGATATTGAAAGCGTTCCCGACCTTCTGCCCCTTGGAGGAGGAATACTCGCTATAGACGATGTGCGTGGGCAGTTCCTTCCAGCGAAGATGCTTTCGTGCCACCTGCATCAGAATCTCGCTGGCGTGCGCCATGCGATCCTCGCGGATGCGAATGACCGCCAGCGCGCGCGGCCCCAACGCCCGAAAGCCATTGTGGACATCCGTCAACTCCAGCCCCGTCAGGCAAGTCTCCACGAAACGCGCCAGACGAAGCAACCGCCGGCGGCCGGCAGGAATAGCAGCCAGATCCTCTGGACGCAGGAATCTCGACCCCAGAACGATGTCGCAGTCTCCTGCATCCAGTGCCGCAAGGAAGCGCGGGATGTCCTGCGGGTCGTGCTGGCCATCCGCGTCAAAGTGCACCACGGCATCTGCGCCATGGCGCACCGCGTAGTCCGCGCCCGTCTGCAACGCCGCGCCCTGCCCGCGATTCACGGGATGACGCAGAATTGTGACTTTTTGAGACAATTCTGGACAATTCAGGACAAGCTTCTCCGGCGAGCCGTCATCCACCAGCACAATCTTCCAGGCCCCCCCGACAATGCCCTCCACCGTGCGCCGCACGACCGCCGGGTCCTCGCGGTAGCAGGGAATCACGATGAAGGGATTGCTTGGCATTGATTGGATTCTTAAACTTTTACCTTTAACCTTTCGACTTTAGACTAGTAGTGAAGGTGCAGGAGCGCGGCGGCGCCGGCCTCGAAGATGTTGTTGTCGTTGGGCTTGCGGTTGATTCCGCACTCCCGGTTGGGGAAGACGGTGAAGACGTAGTTGACCTGCGCGGGCACCTTGCCGTCCCGCCACTGCGGGAGGAACTCGTTGGTATGCGTCGTGTCCTTGTTCACCACGATCAGGTAGCGGTCGCCAGTCTCGTCATGGGTAAACTCGCCGATCAGCCAGTGGCTGGAGAGGAGCATCCCGGAGATTAGGCTTCCTCCATCGGGGCCGTTGAGGCGTTCGGCTGAGCCGGGGACGGTGTCGCCGAAGTGATAGACGCGGTCGCTCTTGAGGTGGTTCAGGATAGGCGCGAGTCCCTGGATGTCGCGGTTCACGCGCTTGAGCGCCCACCAGGTCGGGGTACGCTCGCCGTAGGCGTTGAGCGGCGCGTCATGCCAGCCCTGCATCCGCGTGTCGAGGTAGGTGAACCACGCCAGCCCGCGTGCGCCGTAGGCCAGCGCGCTGAAGGCCGCCATGTTGAGCTGCGGGAAGGTCGGCACCGCGTAGGTGCGGTGTGCAATCGAGAGTCCGCAATACCACCACTCCTTGCCGGCGGCCAGCGCCTTCTCGCGGGAGACCTTGTAGCCCTTCTGCATCGTCTCGCGGACATTGCCGTCCTCGTAGAAGACATACTGGTCGTAGCCGACCGCCTTCGAGGCGAATTCCGTCATCGCCTTCTCGACATAGCCCTCGAAGTCCAGCGGTGCCCAGTGGTTCGGGTTGGCGCTGGGCGGATAGAGGTTCGCGTAGGGCTCCTTGCCAGGCGCCAGTTCGCGGATGAGCTGGCACATGATGGCGACGCCCTCCATGTCCGCCAGTTCCGGTTCGTCCTTGACGTAATATCCCCAGACGGCGGGTTCGTCGGCGTATTTGTCCACGACGGCCTTGACCTTCTCGCGCCAGGCGTCGGCATCGGGGTGGCGGAAGTCCACGGCGGCGATGTCGCGATGCCAGATGATGACCTGCATTCCGGCCTGCCTAGCGGCGGCCACCTGCGCATCATTGGAGGCGAATCCGGCGATGGTGAATCCGCACTCCTTCATCTCCTCGTAGAACTCAGGCGTCTTGGAATGTTCCGGGAGATAGTCAAGGACGCCCCAGCCCAGGATGGGGAACTGATTGGGTTCGACTGCGAAAAGCGTAGCGCCCAGGCAGAACATAATGGTCAGGATGAGTTTTTTCATCAGTGTTTCCTCCTGTAAGCGTTACTTTTCATAGATGAGGTGGAGGACCGCCGCGCCACCCGGCTCGAAGATGTTGGTGTCGTTGGGCGTGCGGTTGAAGGGGATTTCGCTGGGGTTGAGCTGGTTGAGCCTCACCATCACTTTCAAGGGCTTCTTTCCCTCGCGCCACACGGGGATGAACTCGTTGGCGTGTGTCATGTCCTTGTTGACCACCACCAGATAGCGCTCGCCGGTCTCCTCGTGGGTGAATTCGCCGACCAGCCAGTGGGTGCCGTTGAGCACGCCGGAAATCAGGCTGCCCTCGTCCGGGCCATTCACGCGTTCGGAGGATTCCGGAACGGTGGAGCCGAAATGGTAGGTGCGGTCGTTGCGCAGCTTCAGCAGAACCGACGCCTGACTCTGGACGCTGCGGTTGACCTGCTTGAGATGATACCAGGTGGGGGTGCGGTCGCCGTAGGCGTTCAGCGGCGCGGAGTGCCAGCCGGTGCGATTGGAGTCGAAGTAGGTGAACCATGCCAGGCCTTTCGCACCATAGGCGATTGCGCTCCAGGCCGCCAGGCTAAGCTGTTCGTAAGTAGGCACCGCGTAGTTGCGGTGAGCGATGGAGAGTCCGCAGTACCACCACGACTTGTTGTGCTTGAGCGAGAGTTTCCGGAAGACCTCGCAGCAGCCGAAGAGCGTCTCGCGCACATGGTTGTCCTCGTAGAAGACATACTGGTCGTAGCCGGTGTTGGGGGCGGGATTGCCCTCCATCACCTTCTCCACATACGCTTCGTAGGTAAGAGGCGCGTAGTTGTAGAGCTGCGTGCTGCTGGAGAAGAGATTCACGTAGGGGTCCTTGTCCGGGGCGACCTCGCGGACGATCTGGCAGGCGGCGGCCAGGTTGTCCAGCGCGGCGGCGCGTGGCTCGTCCTGGAGGTAGTATCCGCAGACCGTCGGCTCGTCTTTCCACTGCTCGTTGATTCTGATGAAGTCGTTGCGGAACCTCTCGAGGTCGAGGTTCGCCCAGTCCTGGTTGCAGATGGGATCGTCATACCAGAAGACCTTCACGCCCGCCTCCTTGGCGGCGGCGACCTGCTCGGCGCGGTGGGCGAAGCCGGCGATGGAGAACCCGCAGTCCTTCATCTCGCGGTAGAGTTCGGGGTCGTGGTCATAGGGAAGACCGGGGGTCTTTTCAATATGATGTGCATTGCCCATCACGCCCCAGCCCAGGATGGGGAAGAGGAGCTCGTCGGCGGCGTGGAGGAATTGGGCTGCCAGCGCGAGGCAGAGAATCGTCAGAAAGAGTCGTTTCATTTGCTTGGTCTCCTATCGCGTTGGTGGTTAGTAGATGAGGTGGAGGATTACGGAGCCGCCGGGCTCCAGGATGTCGGAGTCGGTGCTGCGTCCGAAAGGCGTCTCGTTGTGGCTGGCCTCCTGGATGTAGCGGACCTCCTTGGGCTTCTTGCCATCTCGCCACACGGGGATGAACTCCGAGGTGCGGTCGAGGTCCTTGTTGACCACGATCATGTAGCGGTCGCCAGTCTGGTCGTGGGTGAATTCGCCGACAATCCAGTTGCCGCCGGTGCGGAAGGGGTCCTTGCCGATATTGACCACGCTGGAAATCAGGCTGTCGGCGTCCGGTCCGTCGGAGCGCTCGGGGTTGTTGGTGGCGGGAGTGATGAAGTGGTACACGCGGTCGCTCTTGAGGTGGTTGAGGACGTATGCGTAGTTCTGGATGGAGCGGTTCACGCGCTGGAGCGCAAACCAGACGGGCGTCTTTTCGCCGAAGGGGGTGAGCGGGGCCGCCCACCAGCCGGGGCGGCCGATGTCGGAGTACTTAAACCAGCTGATGCCACGGGCACCGTACGCCAGCGCGGCGAAGGCGGCCAGGTTCATCTGCGCGTAGGTGGGCACCGCATAGTGGCGGTGGGCGATGGAAAGGCCGATATACCACCACTCCTTGTCGTATTTCAGCGCGGCGTCGCGGAAGATCTTGAAGTTGGTGTAGAAGGTCTCGCGAATCTGCCCGTCCTCGAAGAAGACATACTGGTCGAAGCTGGCAACCGGCGAGGGGTTCTCGCGCATATACTTCTCGACGTGTTCGGCATAGGTCAGCGGCAGGAAGTGCGTGATGTTCGCCGAGAGGGGATAGAGATTGATGTAGGGGAGTTTGCCGCTCTGGTCCAGGATGGTCTGCGCCATCGGGACCAGGCCGTCCAGCTCGGTCGTCTGCGGCTCGTCCTTGACATAGAAGCCGGCGACGGCGGGGTCGTCCTTGTACTTTTCGGCGAAGGGCGCGAAGTCCGCCGCCCAGCCAACGGGATCGGGCTTCATCCAGTCGCGGTTGCCGAAGGCGCTGTTTCCCAAGAGGACCTTCATTCCCGCCTCGCGGGCCGCGTCAATCTGCGCGTCATTGTAGGCCGTGCATGCGATGGTAAAGCCGCACGCCTTCATCTCGCGGTAGTATTCCGGCTGGCGCACCAGCGGCTCGAGGGTAATTCCGCCCCACGCCAGAATCGGGAACTGGTCATCGTTCAGGCCAAGCAGCTTCGCCGAGACCGAGCCTTCCCCAGCCCAAAGAAAGGTTGACAACAGGCAGACGCACGCTGCCGCCCAGAAGGTTTTTCGCATCATATCACCTCAAGTTAGGGGTTGAGAACACAAACCAAAGAAATCATTTCTAATATAGAGCCGTTTGGCGATTTCGCCGACAATGAACCCGCGCAAGAAGGCGCGGGCACAGAACGGGCACAGGCGCAGGAAACGGGCGACTATTGGGCAGCCTCGATGATATCCAGCAGTTCTTGTCGGGCGGCGTAGTGCGCCTGGCACATCGTGTTTTGTCCGTAGGAGAAGGCATCCACGACTCGCTGGGCGATTTCGCGCGTGCGCTCAGGCTGGAGTTCGGCGGCCCGTTCCAGCAGAAGGTAGTCTTCCAGACCGGCGAAATACATCAGGAGCCGACGGCTGGGCACCCATTTCCCTCCGAGGGGATAGGTCATTCCCCAGTTCTCCACGCCCGCCTCTGGAGCTCGCAACCGACTGGCAATCAATGCCCAGTAGGTGATGCCCTTCGCCCCGTCCAGCCAAGCACGCCAGGAGATGGCGCGGGCGATGTCGAGGGGATGCACGGCGCAGGAATCGCAGTCGTAGAGCCAGACGGGATGCCCGGAGGCGTAGATGTAGTCGATTGCCTTCTGGTAATTGGCACGCTCTGGCGGAAACTGCGTGCGGATGTGCGGACAATAGAAATCCAGGTAGGGATTGAAGCGCTCCAGGACCTCCAGGTCGGTCACCAGCATGTCCGAGAAGATCTGGACCTTCGGATTATGGGCCTTGATGGCCTTGGCGCACTCGAGGAAGAGGTCGCCGAAGACCTCGTCGAAGATGTGCAGGCACCACTCGTCGTAGTCCCAGCCGTTGCGCTCCATCTCGGCGCAGAGCTGGTCAAGCCACTCGTCGTCCTTTTCGTGCCAACCCTCCTCGCGGGTGAACCACTCCTCGATGTAGGCGAAGCACCCTTCACGCAGCCCGGCCGCCTCGATCTGGCGCGTGTATTTCGCGATTCGCGAGAGGTCACGGCCGTCCAGATTAAACTGGATGGTGTTAAGCCGCCCTTCCTTCATCAGCGGGGCCATCTCCGGCCGCAGGGCGTGTCCATAGTCGAAGAGGAAGGTCCGCACCGGCATCTGGGCGGACATCCGCCAAGGCAGCACGGTGAAGCTCAATTTGGCCGTCCGAACAGGGTAACGATCCCCCAGTGGCGTAAGCACGACCTCGCCCTCGTAGGTGCCCGGCGGCAATTCGCCGGCGCGGAATTCCAGCGCGTATGCCTGGATGGCCTCGGACGGGATCTCCTGGAGCGTGTCCATCGCCGTCTCCACGGCGCAATCCGCCCGCTCATTCACCCATGCCAGTTTCCGGAAGCGGAGAGCCTGGCAGAGTTCCCCCTGCAACGTAAGCTGGTAGGTCAGCGGCTGGCAACTTTGATTGGAGACCAGCAGTACCGCGCCGTCATGCCCGCCCTGCGGCGCGCGCGCATTCCAGAGCGTCGAACTCTCCGGCAACAGCATGCTCTTCTGGGTGAAATCGAACAACTCGGGCTGAAGCTGAAGCTGCACCGCATCCGCAAACCACTGCTGTTCCACCTCAAGCAGGTTAATGGAGGATTGCCGACCGGACAGGAAATCCTCCAGCCGGCGCGTGGCCTCGCGGCGACGCACGACGCTCTCGTGCTCGGCAAAGCCCGCCGCCTCCAGCGCCGCGATTTCCTTCTGCGTAATCGTCAGTTGCCTTTCGACTTCCGCCGCGACAATTGACGCCTGCTCTGAAGTGATGAGAAGCTCCGGATAGTCCGTGGCGGGGATGGCGCCGGGCGAGACCAGCTCGTCGTTCATCAGCGTCTCCACGCAAATGCGGTCCACCGCCGCCCAGGCACCCGCGCTTTGGTAGTCGATGCCCACCGCCGCCGAGAGCAGCTCGCTTTCCTCCACCAGCGTCCGTTCCAGAATCAGCGCCTGGCGCACATACGGAAACATCCCCTGCCCACGCGACAAAAGACGGCAGTCCCCGCCGTAGGAGACGCCCTCGGAGAGCGCGACTCGGACATAGCCGGGACGATTGCTTTTCACCCAGACGGTCAGGCGGATGCGCGTGCCGGCGGGAAGTTTCAGCCCCTCCAGGTCCGTCACCAGCGCTGTCCAGCTGCGATCACCCGGATTGAAGAGGAGCCATGGTTGTACAGCAGCGCCCTCCACGGCGACCGCCGGCAGTTGGGTGACAATGCCACGATGATCCCCGTAGTCCTTTTTCGCTTCCACGCCCTGTTCCTTCAGCGGCCGTCCGTCAAACCGGATATCCCGGATGATTTCGGCAGAGACGACGGACGCCGCAAAACAGAAGGCGCAAAGCAGAAGGCGAACGAGATGCTTCATGAAACTTAAAGGTAGTCGGGTTATTTATCTCAAGCCGCAGCACGGATGATTCCACTAGCCGGGCGACACGAATTGACAAAAAAATTTCCTTTGGGATTTGACAACGTGGAATCGTCTATTAAAGTAAGCGCATTGACAATCGAAGATGCCAGAGTGGCGGAATTGGCAGACGCGCTGCGTTCAGGTCGCAGTGGGCTTACGCCCGTGAAGGTTCAAGTCCTTTCTCTGGTACCAGTCACGAAAAGAAGAATCTCCGCGAAACGAGATTCTTTTTTTTTACCTAACCGCGAGAGTGGCGGAATTGGCAGACGCCCGAGATTTAGGTTCTCGTGCCGCAAGGCGTGCGGGTTCAAGTCCCGCCTCTCGCACCAAATTATTCCACGAAGGCAAATTATAAAACATCCGCGAGAATGCCCGGCTAGACGATCGCGGGACGCCATTCCTCCATCAGCACGGGAAGCGTACTACGCGTCTTGATGGACTGGATGGCCAGCAGCGCCAGAAGCGTCGCCTGCATTCCGCAGTATTCGTCGCAGGGCGTTCTGCCGTTGACGCGGATGGCCTCGAAGAATCCCCGCATCATATTGCGGTGCCCCTTGTCCACCACCAGCCGTTGCGGAACATTGCGCAGATTCTCGCCGGCCTGGCGTGCTCTGGCCTGGCTTTTCGCCAAGAAGGCATCGAAGCCCTCGCCCGGAATCGCAGAGCGCAGGTCGTCATGTTGCAAAGGGAAGACCTCCTTCTCCAGCCCGGGAATGCCGTAATAGCGGTTTTCGACGAAGAAGAGGTTGCGAAAAAGCGCGGCCCGGGAGGTGACCTCGTAGAGTTCCTTGGGGAAATCGAAGGTCCCGCAGGAACTGAAATCCAGCGTGGCGGAGTCGCCGTTGTCGAACTTCAGGTTGATTCCATGATTCATGCGGACACCGCCCCAGGCGGTGACCTCGACGGGACGTGCCGGCGCAAAGAACCAGCAAGCCAAATCCAGCCAATGCACGGACTCGCCAAGAATCTGCCCGCCGCCGTGCGCGGGGTCCAGGTGAATCATCCGGTAGCTCGAGCTTTCGTCCTGGATGCGGATTAGCAGATGGGTGTGTGTTTCCTCCGGCAACTCCTCGCGGTCCGTCTCCACATAGCGCCACGGCTGATGCCGCGGCGAGGCCTGCTGGCGGTGCACTCTTTCCCGCAGGGCTTTCATGGAGGGCGCCATGCGTCGATTCAAGTCCACGCAGAACTTGATGCCGCTGTGCTTGACCAGCCGGATGACTTCAAATGCCTCCGGCATCGTCATCGCCATCGGCTTCTCGCAGAAGACGTGCTTGCCATGAGCGGCCGCCGACTGGATGATGGGCAGATGCTGGTCATGCGGGGTGGCAATGGTGAGAAAGTCCACCTCGGGGTCCGCGACGGCTTCCCGAAAGTCCGCCACCGGCCGTTCGGCGCCATATTCCCGTGCGGCGGAAGCGGCCTGCTCCGCCACCGGGTCGCAGCAGTATTTGAGGCAGACATCCCCCATTGACGCCATGTTGGGCAGATGCTGTTCTCTGGCAAATGCTCCACAGCCAATTTGCGCGCCGACTAACCTGTTCTCTCGCATGAATGGGGTGTCCCTCTGAAAATTTGGCCATCACATGGCGGGTCTCATGTGCCGCAGACCTCCAGTGATTTCCGTTACTATAGCATTTTACTGTGTCTCCAGCGACAAATCTGCAAAAAGTCTGTAAAGTATAATCAACCGCTTTTTGACGTCCCTAAATCCCGCCCCCCATTTCACCGCCATGAAACGTTATCTTTCCCTCATCCTCTGTCTGCTTTGCCTTGCCGTGAATGTCATTGCCGCCGACCATCCACGCCCGGGCGACGCCGAGTGGTTCCCGATCTGCGCCTGGGGAATGAACCGGGTCAATTCTCCTGGCCCGCTCACCCAGGAGGTCTTCGACACGATGGCCGAATGCGGCATCACCATCGCCGGTTTCGCCAATTCCCGCGAGGAACTCGACCTCATCCATCAGGCAGGAATGGTCGCCTGGATTCTGGACAGCGACTTCCATTCCACCTTCTGGAAAGGCTATGACGGCGAGGAGGTGGACTGGTGGGACGCCGCCCAGAAAGTCGTGGCCAAATATGCCGACCATCCCGCCCTCTACGGCTACTACATCGTAGATGAACCCAAACTCGACCACTTCCACATCGTGGCTGACGCCTCCACCGCCTTCAAACTCGCCGACCCTGGCCATGAACGTTACATCAATCTCAACCCCAACTATGTCCCACCTGGATATATCGGAAACCATGGCTACGCCGCCCACCTGGATACCTTCATCGACATGGTGCACCCCAACTGGTTCGGCTACGACTTCTATGGCCTGATGGAGGAAGGGGGGAGCGAACCCGAACGCGATGACGGCTGGTGGAGGAACCTCGCCGACGCCCGCGAGGCCGCCATCCGCCACGGCGTCCCCTTCCAGCTTTGCGTGCTCACCGTGGGGCATCTCCCCTACCGCATCCCCACCGAGGACGACCTTTTCTTCGAAATCTACTCCGGACTCCTCTACGGCGCCAGGGGGCTGCAGTTCTTCACCTACTTCACGCCCGACCTGGGCAACTACCGCTGCGCCCCCATCGACCTGTGGGGTCACCGCTCGCCAACATGGTATGCCCTGCGCAACGCCCTCTGCTCCGTTCATGCGCTGGCCCCCGTACTGAACCAGCTGGAATCCACCGCAGTCTATCATTTCCAGCCAGGCGAACGGCTGGAGCGCGAGGACGTCCCCGGCGAAGGCTCGTTCATCAAAGGCATACGGAATCCCGGCGCGGCGCTGGCCGTCGGCGAATTCCGCCATCGTCAGACCGGCGAGGCCTACGTGATGATCCTCAACAAGAACCGCAAGAACTCCACGAGCATCGGCGGCCTTGTATGGCGCACCCCCCCGAAGGAAATCCAGGTGCTTTCCCAGCAGCGTGCAGGCAAAGTCATCACCTACGGCGGCTGGGACGGCGAGGGGACCTGGCTCGCTCCTGGACACGCCATCCTCCTCAAGGTCACCTGGTAGAGTGGCGATTCCTTTTCATCACTCTCTCACGAAACGCAAATGTCCTACGATTTCGCACATCTCGCCCAGACCCATGACCTCTCGCTGCCGGCGTGGGGTCCCTACGGCAAGCGCTTCTTCGGCGTCTCACACCTGACCGACCAGACGCGTGGCACGCGTTTCGACTTCACCGTGATGCCCGGCATCTATCGCCGGAAAATCGCCTTCCCCGATGCGCTGCGTCCCTCGGGATATCTCCCCTGGAATGTCACGCCCGACCTCTCCTCGTATTCCTATCGGCAACAACTCGACGACACGGGAAAACTCGTCTGCGAGGTGACTTTCGTGGCAGTGGACGACCACACCCGGCTGGTCGCCAGCCATTTCCTGAACGACTCCGACCTCCCCGTGGACTGCGCCGCCCGCCTCGTCGCCTCCCTCGTGCCCAATCCCGTGAAGATGCTGGAACCTGCTCCCGGCGTGGAAATCATCAAGCCACACCTCCCCTCGCCGCGCGGACTGGTCTTCGATGCACTTGCCCCCTACGAGGAGCGCATGGACGACACCGTCGGCGGTTCCGCCTACCGCATCCCAAAGGATATAAAAACTTCACCTCTCACCTCTCACCTCTCACCTATCACCTCTCAAAAGCTTTGGCTCCGCGCCGCCCCGCTGGGCAAAGTGACACTGACCGGCGATTTCGGCGCCATCGCCATCGAAGGCGATGGAAATTTACATAACTATTTAATTACAAATAATTTAAGTTGTAACACATTCACGTTTTCCGCCGACCAAGAACTGCTGGTGGACTGTTTTGCCATCAGTCCCGAAGAGCCGATGTTCACGCCAGCACCCAGCGATTCTCTGCCGGAATACACCCGTGCCGACCACGCCGTCATTTTGCGCTATGCGGATGTCGCGACAGCCTACGGGATACGCTGGGAACCACCGGAGACGCTGGTCCGCCGGTTTTCCGTGGATGACTTCACGAAGATCCTCCTCTACCACGACGGGATGCATCAGGAGCACGTCTGGCAGGACTACTTCGAGCACGGCGGAGCCGACTGCCACCTCGAGACGCTCTTCCAGCCGCTTCGCGTGGAACCCCACGCCGACCGCTGGCTCTACGCAGTGGTCGCCGACGGCACGCCCGACGAACTCCCCGCCCGCCTGGGTGCCTTCGACTTCGCCCGTGCGCAGGAACACGTCCGCGAAGCCGAGTCGCGTTTCATCGTCTGGCCTGCATCGCCGTGGCGCTTCAGCCAGGAGCGCATGGCCGCCGTTCTCTTGAGCAATGTGGTCTATCCCACCTACTTCTGTGGCAAAAGCGTTCGCCACCACACCCCTGGACGCCTCTGGAATTCCCTCTACACTTGGGACTCCGGATTCATCGGACTCGGACTGCTCGAAATCGACACCCTCCGCGCTGTCGAGAACCTCAACGCATACCTCACCGCGCCCGGCGACCAGGACAACGCGTTCGTCCTTCACGGCTCGCCCGTCCCCGTGCAGCTGTATCTGCTCTACGAACTCTGGAACCGTACCTGCGACCATGAACTCCTCGCATACTTCTATCCGCGAGCCAAGCAGATGTACGACTACCTCGCCGGGCACGACGAGCGCTCCACCACCCTCAAGCACTCCCAGGAGCCCGCCGTCTGCACCTGGGACTACTTCTACAACTCCGGCGGCTGGGACGACTATCCACCGCAGCGCCACGTCCACGAGACCAAACGCCTCACCGCGATCCCCTGCGTGGGAACCTCGCACATCATCCGCGGCGCGAAGATGCTGCGAAGCCTGGCGACGCTGCTGGGAGAAGACACCTCGGTGTATGACGCCGACATCCAACGATTCACCGACACCCTCCAGACCTACGCCTGGGACGAGGAGTCCGGCTTCTTCGGCTACGTGGACCATGACAAAGACGGGAAGCCTCTCGGGATTCTCCGCCACGTCTCGGGACAGAATTTCAACCGCGGCTACGATGGCGTGATGCCGCTGGTCGCCGGCGTCACCACGCCCACCCAGGAGGCACGCTTCTGGGACGCCCTCCAGTCCCCCGAGCACTGCTGGTGCCGTGCGGGACTCTCCACCGTGGACCTGGCCGCGCCCTACTCGCGCTCGGACGGCTACTGGAACGGCTCGGTCTGGATGCCCTACCAGTGGTTCTTCTGGAAGACCGCACTGGACCACGCGCAGGCGGATTTCGCCTGGCGAATCGCCGAGCGCGCACTCACGCTTTGGGAGACCGAGGTGCAGGCCTCTCACGCCTGCTACGAGCACTTCTCCATCAGCTCCGGCCGCGGCGCAGGATGGCACCACTTCGGAGGCCTCTCCTCACCCGTGCTGATCTGGCATGCGGCATACTTTGTGCCAGGCACCATCACCCACGGCTTCGATGTCCTGCGCAAGAGCTGCGAACTCACGCAGGATGGCCTCAGCGCCGAACTCGAAATCGGCGGACGTAAAGGCGACTCCGCCACGCTCATCGCAAATCTCGGCGGGACTTCCTGCGCCGCAGAATATAATGGTGCGCCCTGCCCCGTGACCACTCGCCGACCCGGCGTCTTCGAGGTCACTTTGCCCCAAAACACCCAAGGGAAACTGGTGATTCACTCGAAACACTAGTGCAGCTGCTTCAAAACCAGCTGGACTGGCGAGGGAGGCGTCTGTTCGGGCGGCATGGCGGCGATTTCCTCACGCGCGGCGAAGACGCGCCGCACGGCCTCGGCGTAGTCTATTCCTCCCAATTCGCTGACCAGGCGCGCGCTGCGGTCGATAAGCTTCTTGTTGGTGGCGGCGACCCAGCTCATCCAGTTGCCCTTCACCCGCCCCAGCAGCACCATCGTGCCAGTGGAGACGGTATTCAGCGCGAGTTTCACCGCGAGGTGGTCCAGCAATTCCAGCGGGGTTGCCGGAGTCGTTGGCAGTCCCCATTGACGCAAATCCGCGCGAACATACTTCCGGAAGGCCCTGGCAAGCGTCTCGTATGCCAAGGCAAGCTCCTCCGAAGGCGTGCCCAGCGTAAGCAACACGGCAGTGTCCTCGGAGGACTCGCAGCGTTCCGCGACCTCCTCATTGCCGATGCGAATCTTCAGCATGTCATCCACCGAAATCGCCGGAGGACGAACCGCCATTCCCTCGGGAGCGCCCAGCGCACGCAGTTCCTCCGCACTCCAATTCAGACAGCGCAACGGTCGATTCAGCACATGCCGCCAGGTCTCCGCCGTGGTAAAACGCGGGTTCTTGACAAAGGACCAGGAGCGTGGCGACGCCGTGTCCCCGCTGGCACGGAATGGCGGGAGCATGAAGGTCGGCGTGCGCTCGGCGGTATCGGTGAAAATATCCAGCAGAAAGCGGTCCGCAAAGTAGGTCACGGTTCCGCCACGACGGTAGATGGAGGCCTCCAGCGCAAGGTAGTCCGCCAAGGCCTGCACACAGAGGGACGCCTCCAGAGCGTCAAGCAGCTTTCCGAACTCCGTTGGCCAATCCGGCGCCTCGCGCCCCGTCAACACGCAGGCGCACTCCTCCAATGCCGCGCCGGCGACCAGCATCTCGGAGGTCGTGGCCTGCATCCGCGTGGAGCCCGCCAGCGCCATCGGTCCGCAGGAGAGGTCCAGCACCGTCACCCGGGGATCCTCGATGGCCTCGCGCGAGCGCTCAATGCGACGCGCCAGCAACTCGGCGGGGTTGTTGAAGAGCAGAAAGACCGCGCATTTGCGGCGCAGGGCCTCCTGGACGGTCCCCAGCACCGAGCTGGTCTCCCCGCCCTCGGTGATGGCCACCAGCAGGTCGCCCTCGACCATGGAAAGCTCCTGCACCTGCCGTGCTCCAAAGGACGCGTAGTCCTCGAAGAACTCCACCGCGCGAATCATCGCGAAATCCCCGCCGGTCATGATGGAAAAGACCGCATCCTGATGCTCACGGGGGACCTTCCCGCGTTCCACGGCGTCGCGCCACATCCCCTCCAACAAGATGGAGAGCCGCCCTGTCGCCCCGCAGCCGGAGAAGACCACGTGATGGCCACTGCGGACGACCGCCAGCATCGTCTCTTCCAACTTGCGGTATTCCGCCGAGGCAAAGACGCGCTGCGCCATCGCCAACACCTCGCGATCCACGCGCTGAAGACATCGCACCCCCGCGGCAGGCGACTCGTGGAAACGCTCCTCCAGGTCGCGAGTCAGCGGATTGGACTGCTCCGTCGGCAGAAAACCCAGATGGAACTGCGTTTCATGCCGAAGAAAATCCTCGGCGGCTCGGTCAGACTGGGCACTCATTCTTTCAAACGGGAATTGACAGGGGCTGCACGATACAAACACATCCCTGCACGGCCACCAATGGACAGCCCGTGCAGGAATGGATTTTATTATCAATTAAATCTACTAGTATTCTAGTAGATAAATAGCATTTCTCTGTATTTTGGAAGAGGCCATTTCGCGTCATCCACCAGGCATTCCAAAGTATCGACCACTTGGCGGAGCTGCGCCATGGTCTCGAGGATGCCAGGCATGGAATTGTCATCCACCGCCTGGGCGAGCGCCTCAATGCACCCGTCGAGCTTCGCGTAGTGTTCGCCGAGGCGGGTGGCGTTTTTCCCCAGCGCGGAAATTCCCGCACTCACTCCAATCGCCTGCAGGTTTTTGACGGTCTTCGCCAATTCAAGCAGCTGCTCGGAGATGACCGGCTCGATGCTCTCGCGGGCGATCTTCAGGGCAATCTTTCCCTCGATGAGGATCTTCCGTTCGTATTCCTCCTTGAAGACCTCGTAGCGGGAGGCCATCTCCTTGCCGACGAAGACGCCATATTTCGCCATCAGCGCCTGGTTCTTGGAGTCCAGCAGGGGCATGAGGGCCTCGGGCGTCGTGCGCAGATTGGGCAGACCGCGCTT
>JAFYIW010000347.1 GCA_017538465.1 Victivallales bacterium | reverse complement strand
CTGGCGCGTCTGGGAAATCAACTGCGTGCCGCCGGAGGGCGTGGCGCTAGCGGTGATGGCGTTGGACATGGAGGAGGACATCACCAGCGGCAAGGCGTGTTTCGACCACATCAGCTTCAGCAAGGTCATCTACGCGCCCGATGTGTGCGTGGTCTATCCCACGCAGGGACAAATCGCGGCCACTGGCGATGTGGTGCAAGTCAACCTCGTGCAGCTGGGCAACGAGGAGGGCGACGGCATCTACCTGGACCAGCGTCTCCGCCTGGAGGCGCAGTACGGCGACGAGTCTATCGTCCAGGAGCAGACAGTGACGAGCCACCTGGTCAGCTTCCAGATGCCGGCGCTGCCGCCCGGTCCCGTGGATTTCGTGATGACGCTCAGCCGCGCATCGGACGGCGAAGCCCTCGCCAGCGCCACTCAGCGCTTCACCGCCGTGGCCCCCGACGCCCCGCGTCCCCAGGGGGCCTGCTTCATCGATGCCAAGGGCCGTGCCATCGTGGACGGCAAGCCCTTCCTGCCCATCGGCATCTACATCGCAAGCTTCACCTGGCCCGCAGGTCAGGAGGACTATGATCGCCTGCTCAACAGCCCCTTCAATTGCTTCATGCCATACGACTCGCTGCAGCTGCGGCTGCCGGGGGAGAACACCATGTCCTTTGCCAGCCTCAAGGCGATGCTCGACGCCGTGGACGCCTCCGGCAAGAAGGTCATCTTCAGCGTCAAGGACATGTATGACGCACCCGGCTACGAGGGGCGTTCCTCGATGTGGCGCTGGATGGGCGAGGAATATCTCGAGGCCAATGCCGCGCTGGAGAAGCTCCTAGGCGAAATCGCCAATCATCCCGCCATCCTGGCCTGGTACATCAATGACGAAATCAGCATCCAGAAAATCGCGATGGTGCAGACCCGCTGCGAGCTGCTCAACCGACTGGATCCCAACCACCCCGCCTGGGGAACCCTCTGCGACTACTTCGAGGCCCCGTTCTTCGCTTCTGCGCAGGACGTGATGGGCGTGGATCCCTATCCCCTCGAATACAAGACCACGCCCGCCAACCAGGCGAAGCTGGTCACCGCGATGAATGCCGTGGACGCCTCCGGACAGTCCGCCTGGGTGGTTCCGCAGGTCTTCAACTGGGCCGTTTACCGTGCTCGTGAGCGCCCGGAACGCTGGAATGAACTCTACGAACCTACCCTTGAGCAGATGCGCGCGATGACTCTCTATGACGCCCTGCGCGGCGCCAAGGGCTTCGTGAGCTATTCCTACCAGGACCTCTGGCGGCCGTTGCAGCCCAGCTACTTCAATCCTCCCGTGATGACCAAGGAGGAGTGCGAGCGCCGCTGGAACGAGTGCTGCGAAATCGCCGAGCTGCTCCAGGAACTCGCGCCCTTCCTGCTCTCCGATGATGGGCCAATGCCAGTGGAGTTCGAGGTCATCCAAGGTCGCGCCGACGCGCGAATCTTCCGTGATGATACTGGCCGTCTGCGCATCATCGTGGCCGCCATCGGCCCCGGACCCTGCGAAGTCGTCGTCCGTCCCCCTGCCGGAAAGACTTTCACTTCCGCCTTCGGACACTCCACCCAGCTGGAGGATGGTGCCTGGCGCTTCACCGCCGAGGGCATTGTAGCCGACATCCTGGCGGCGGAGTAGGGCACTGCGTCTGCCGGAAAACACTACACGTGGGTTCAAAATCGTCCCCGGGCCACCATATCTAGTGGTCCGGGGATAAATTTATGAAAAATTTTCAACGCATTGTAGTATAATAATACTGCCTGATTGCAAAGGGGTTTCAATAGCGTGGTCAAAAAAACGTAAAAATTTTTTCAAAAACACAAGATATTGTGGTCGGGCAAAAGTCGAAACCGGATATATAGTGTGTGATGTTCGCTTTTTTGAGTCCGCGAAGTCTGTCAATTCTCCACCTGCTTTTCTTTACCGCCAGGAGTCCGTCAAGTAGTTATGGTCAGCATGTCCGTTCCGAGTCCGTTCCAGAAATTCCGCAAACGTGATGGTTTAGTCGTTTCTTTCACCGAGGCCAAGATCGCCAACGCGATCTACAAGGCGGGTTTGGCCGCCGAGAAGTCCGAGGGTCAGCCCTTCAGCCGCGAGGAGGCCGACCGCATCGCCGCCGACGTGGTGGCGCAGTTGGACAATCCGCTGTGCGAGTATTATGTCCAGCCCAACGAGAAGGGCGAGCGCATTCCGGCGATTGAGGATGTGCAGGACCTCGTCGAGATTATCCTCGCCGAGCACAAGCTGCCGGCGACGGTGGCTGCCTACAAGCGCTACCGCAAAATCCGCGAGCGCGCCCGTGACGCCATCAAGGTGCGCGACCCGGATGCGAAGGGCGAAAAGGGCGACATCACCGACCAGAGCCTGCTGCTGGTGCAGTCGATGGGCGACGCCGCGCTGGGGCCGTGGAACCGCTCCAAGATTGTGGCGAAGCTGGTGGACAAGCTGAACATGAACGAGGACGAGGCGCTGACGGTGGCCAAGGAGGTCGAGAACGAGATCATCGCCAGCAACATGAAGACCGTGAACACGCTGCTGATCCGCGAGATGGTCAACAACGTGCTGCACGAGCACGGCTACAACGGGCGTCTGCGCGACCTGTCGATGTACCAGGTTCCGCGCGAGTTCGTGGAGAGCCTGATGTACTCCAAGTCCAACGAGAACAGCAACATCGTGAACAACAACCCCGAGGCGGTGAATCTCTCCATCGCCGAGCTGGTGCTCAAGCAGTGGGGCTTGGACGCGATTTTCTCGCCGGAAGTTAAGGCCGCGCACGACACGGGCGCCGTGCATCTGCATGACCTGGGCTATCCGCACCGCGTGTACTGCTCCAGCCACTCCATCGAATACATCAAGAAATATGGTCTGCATGGCCTGACCAACCTGAACACCGAGTCCAACCCCGCGCGTTCCGCCAGCGTGCTGACCGGCCACCTGAACACCTACCTGGCCTCCATGCAGGCCAACTACGCCGGTGCGTTGGGCATCGCCTACATCAACATCTTCTACGCGCCGTATCTGGTGGGGCTCAATGACAAGCAGGTCAAGCAGATTGCCCAGGAGCTCATCTTCAACGGCTCCCAGAACGCCTTCTCCCGTGGCGGTCAGACCCTCTTCCTGGACTTCAACATCCATACCGGCGTGCCGAAGTACATGAAGAGCGTCCCGGCGGTCGGTCCTGGCGGCACCTACCAGCTGCGGGATGCGCAGGGCGTGGTGCATCCGCTCATCGAGCGTCTCCGCGAGGACACCGATGGCAATGACAACCGCCTGATGAACCTCTACTTCAAGGAGGCCAACGGCGAGGAGCGTCTGGTGCTGCGCGAACTCTGGGACGCCAAGAACGGCCTCTACACCGACGCGAAGGTGGACGAGGAGGTCGTGAAGCATGGCGATCACATCGTGACCTACGGCGACTACGAGGCCGAGGCGCGGCGCTTCACCTCCGCGCTGCTGAAGGTCTGGGGCGAGGGCGATGCCACTGGCCGCATCTTCGAGTTCCCGAAGTGCGACTTCCATGTCTCCGCCGAGACTTTCGAGGACCCCGAGCAGTACAAGATTTTCCAGGAGGCCTGCGAGCTGGCCAGCCACAATGGCTCGACCTACTTCATCTTCGACCGCGACGAGGTGACGCTCTCCGCCTGCTGCCGTCTGCGCACCACCATCACCGACAACCGCATGCTGCGCCACCCGGAATGCCTGCGCTTCTGCGGTTTCCAGAATGTCACCATCAACCTTCCGCAGTGCGCCTACCGCGCCAGCCGCGCCGGCCACAAGGACTACGAGGGCGTGGTCGCCGAAATCGACAAGATGATGGACCTGGTGGTGCAGGCGCATCTCCAGAAGAAAAAGATGATCGCGCTGATGATGTCCGAGCCGGGCCGTCCGCTGTGGCAGGTGGGCAAGAAGGCCTGCGACGGACGTCCGTACATCGAGTTGGACAAATGCACGTACATCATCGGCGTGCTGGGCATGAACGACATGGTGAAGTTCTTGCTGGGCAAAGAGATGCACGAGTCCGAAGAGGCCTACGACATGGCGCTGCGCTTCTCGGTGCACATGTATCTGCGCGCCAAGCACTACACCGAGGAACTCGGTCTCAAGTTCACGATCGAGGAGTCCCCGGCCGAGTCCGCCGCGCGCCGTCTGGCGAAGGCCGACCTGCTCTACTATCGCCCGGAGGCGCTGACCTGCTACAAGGGCGACTCCGAGGACGTGGCGTTCTACACCAACTCCATCCACCTGGCCGCCGAGGCGCCTGTCTCGCTGGTCGAGCGCATCCGCAAGCAGAGCATCTTCCACTCGCTGATCGAGTCCGGCGCGATGATCCACGCCTTTGTCGGCGAGGAGAAGCCCTCCGCCGAGGCGATTGGCAAGCTGATCAAGATGACCTTCCAGCGTACCCAGGCCGCGCAGGTCACCATCTCCCCCGAGTTCACCTACTGCCAGCACTGCGGACATCAGAACCGCGGTCTGCAGTCCGCCTGCGTGCAGTGCGGCTCCGAGGATGTCTTCGGACTCACCCGCGTGGTGGGGTACTTCAGCAAAATCCAGAACTGGAACAAGTCCAAGCGCTACGGCGAACTCATCAACCGCCATCGTGGCGACTACGCCGTCGAGACCGCCGAACTCATGGGCGCGGGCGTGGAGACCGCATAGAAAGAGTTTAAAGTTGAAAGGTTAAAGGGTAAAGTTTTCCAATTATTCGGAAACTTATCCTTTAGCCATTCTAGCTGGAACTCCACCTAAATCCCAAACTTTTACCTTTACCCTTTAAACTTTCAACTTCCTACCGCGTCAGGTGCGCCGCGATCACGCGCCGCGCCGCGCGG
>JAFYIW010000346.1 GCA_017538465.1 Victivallales bacterium | reverse complement strand
TTTAAACTCCTCTCACCTCTAACCTCTAACCTCTTAGATGAACCTTCTTTTCATCGGTGACATTGTCGGACATGGCGGTCGCGAAGCGGCCAAGCGGCTGCTTCCTGCCCTGCGCCAGGAACTGTCCATCGACTTCTGCGTGGCCAATGGCGAAAACATGGCCGGTGGCAATGGCATGACCAAGCCCCTGCTCCTGGAGTTCAACCCAGGCACCGTGGATGTCTTCACCTCCGGCGACCATGTCTGGGATCAGAAGGAGTTCCCCGGGCAGATTGACTCCATGCCGAATGTCCTGCGTCCGGCGAATCTCCCCGCGCAGCAACCCGGCAAGGGCTGGGGACTTTTCACCGCCGCAGACGGCACCAAAGTCGGCGTGATTAATCTGCTGGGAAGGACCTTCATGGGATTGCCCTCCAATTGTCCCTTCGCCGCCGCCGAGAAGGCCGTCGCCGAGCTGCGTCAACATACGCCGGTCATTCTCGTGGATTTCCATGCCGAGGCCACCAGCGAAAAAATCGCCTTGGGGCGTTTTCTGGACGGCAAGGTCTCCGCCGTCTTCGGCACTCACACCCACGTCGCCACCGCCGACACCCAGATATTCCCTGGTGGAACCGCCTTCCAATGTGACGCAGGGATGGTCGGTTCCCGCGAATCCGTCCTCGGACGGGACATCGCGCCGGTGCTAACCCGCTTCACCACCGGCATGCCCGCAAGATTCACCGTCAACGAAACCGCCGTCACCCTGCACGGCATCTGCGTCACCATCGACCCCGCCACTGGTCACGCCACCGCCATAGAGCGCATCGAGCGGGATTTTGACTAGCCAGGCAAAAAGGAAGAACCAGCATCAGCTATTCCCGCATTCGATGCAAACTTGACTCGGCGTAATATATTATGCAATAAAACATAATACATTCCTGCATAATCTTCAGAACAATGGATTTTATTGACCGAAACGAGGAACTTGCGCGGTTACGGCATCTGACCGCCACTCAGGCGAGCGGATTGGCGGTGTTATATGGTCGCCGTCGTATCGGCAAGAGTTGGCTATTGGTGAAATGGTGTCAGGAGTGCAAAGGAATCTATTGGGTCGCAGACACTTCGGCACCGGCGTTGCAACGTCTGTCGCTTGCAGAGGCCATATCAGCCCGTTTCCCGGGGTTTGGCGAAGTCATTTATCCCACGTGGTCCTCGCTTCTGAATGCCCTGTCGCAACGTGCCCGCATGGAGTCCTGGCATGGTCCTGTGATTTTTGACGAGTTTCCTTATCTAGTTGCGGCTGACCACACTCTCCCAGGAGTTTTTCAGGCATGGATTGACGCCGAAATCCGTGATCAAGGCCTGCTGGCAGTCATTTCGGGTTCCAGTCAGAATATGATGCAGGGACTCACGCTGTGCGCGGACGCACCGTTGTATGGGCGAGCCCAGGAGGTGTTCTTGCTGAAGCCGTTGGCGGCTGGCCATATCTCGCGTGCACTTCACCTGAAAGCCGCCGTCCCGTCCATCCAAGCGTATTCCGTATGGGGTGGTGTCCCCCGTTATTGGCAAGCGGCGGAACAATATGGAAACCATTTGGAACAATGCCTGGACGAACTGGTGTTCCATCCTCTCGGAGTATTCCACGACGAGCCCAATTTTCTCCTGCATTCGGAGACCCCGAATGCCATTGGCCTGCGCCCCTATCTGGAAGTCATCGGCTATGGTGCACACCGCATCAGCGAGATGGGGGCTCGTCTCCAACAACCGGCCACGGCTTTGGCGCGGCCCCTTTCCCGACTAGTGGAACTTGGTCTGGTGCAACGACAAGTCCCCTTCGGAGAAGATGAGAGGACCTCCAAGAAGTCCCTCTACACCATTGGTGACCCATTCTGCTATTTCTGGTTTCACGTGATTGCGCCAAGGCGCTCCTTGTTCGAGAACGCAACGCAGGAGGCACGCCTGCTGTTATGGAGGCGATATGCACACGCCATATTCGCCTACCAATGGGAGGAACTCGTCCGAAATACCCTCCATCGGGTTGACCGCCTATGCCAATCCCTTTCCCCCAATGACGTCTGGTTGCCCGCACGGCGCTGGTGGCAGGAGAACTACCCGGAATGGGACGCCATCATGGCTAACCTCGCGGGCGACCAGCATTTGCTCGCTGAAGTCAAATGGTCGGAACGCCCCTTCAAGACCGCCGATCTCCATTCTCTAACAAAGGAGCTTCTTCAGCGCGAGCTTCCCGCCTGCATCAGGGGAAAGGCGACGGCCTTCACCCTGGTAGTGCCCAGCGTGGAAGCGCATGTCCCGGACACCATCAATGGTGTCATCATTCTGACTGGACGTGACATCCTAAATGCGACCCTGGGCTACTAGCCACATACACTCAAGTTACTCTCCGTCAAGTCTTTTCCAATCACAATTTGCAAATACGAATGGATAAACTTCAACACGCAACTGCTTCCCAGTGGTATGGTTTCACCCGCCACGACTTTGAGTTCGAGGGATATCACGCCTTCGTAGTCGAGCCGCACCATCCCGCACCGGACGGCCGTTGGAGCTGGTGCACGATGTGGCCCGAGGCCTTCGTGCATCGCGTGGGAGTCACTTCGCTTCTGGCGCTTGGCTACCACCACGCGCACATCGATGTCTTCTCGACCCGTGCGAATCCGGAGGGCGTGGCGGTAATGCACCGCTTCCACGACTACCTGGTTTCGCTGGGACTGGCCCCAAAAGTCAACCTCATCGGCATGAGCTGGGGCGGATTCTTCTCGCTGCGCTATGCGGAGACCTACCCGCAGGACGTGTGCGCCATCTATCTGGACGCGCCTGTCTGCGACGCCGCCGACCCATCGCAGTCAGCCGAACACCGCAGCTACTCCATTCGAGAGGCCTGGCAGATGACCGATGACGAAATCCGCCAAAGTCCCCTGAATCCTCTCAACAACGTCCAGCCAATCGTGGATGCGAAGATTCCCATCTACGCAGCCACGGGCGAGGACGACCAGGTGGTCTCCGTCTGGCACAACTTCAATATTCTGGAAGAACGACTGAAAGCAGCCAAGCCAGACCTCACCATTGAACATCATGACGCTTGGGCAACCTCCCCGGGGCTGACCTACGCAGACCTCACCATCGTGCGTCGTGACGCCTGGGGACATCATCCCCATGGCTTTGACATAGAAGGCATCGAGGACCTCACGTTCTTCCATCAGTCCGTCCACGGCTGGGACTACCTGCGGTCTGAGAAATAGACACTAAATTATGGCGTCTTGCATCTTCTGAATCACCATTCACCATCAATCAGGAATCAACGACAATGCGACCCGATATGAACGCGGCGAAACTGCGCCGCCTTTATCTGGATTTCTTCAAGAAGCACGGCCACGCCGAAATCAAGAGCGCACCGCTGGTGCCGGAGAACGACCCGACCTGTCTCTTCACCACCGCCGGAATGCACCCGCTCGTGCCCTATCTCCTGGGCCAGAAGCACCCGATGGGAACCCGTCTGACGGATGTCCAGAAGTGCCTTCGCACCAATGACATCGACGAAGTCGGCGACCCCTTCCACATGACCTTCTTCGAGATGCTGGGCAACTGGAGCCTGGGCGACTACTTCAAGCAGGAGGCCATCTCGATGTCCTTCGAATTCCTCACCAAGGAGCTCGGCTTCAAGCCCGAGGAAATCAAGGTCACCTGTTTCGCCGGTGATGAAAACGCCCCGCGGGACAACGAGGCCGCCGGCATCTGGAAGTCCCTCGGCATTCCCGAGAAGAACATCTACTTCCTGGGCAAGGAAGACAACTGGTGGGGACCCGCCGGCCAGACCGGTCCCTGCGGACCCGACACCGAGATTTTCGTGCCGGTGGACCGCCCGGACTGCGGCCCCGACTGCTCTCCCAAATGCGGTTGCGGCAAGTGGGTCGAGATCTGGAACAACGTCTTCATGCAGTACAACAAGACTGCGGAAGGCAAATTCGAGCCGCTGGCGCACCCGAATGTGGACACCGGCATGGGCGTCGAGCGCGTGACCGCATTCCTCGAGGGCGTGCCCTCGGCCTACCAGACCGAGCTCTTCCAACCAATCTTCGCGAAGCTCCAGGAACTCTCCGGGAACGCTCAGGCGGACCACACCAACCGTGCCGCCCGCATCGTCGCCGAGCACCTCCGTGCCGCGACTTTCCTGTTGGCGGACGGCGTGAAGCCCGGCAATGTGGACCAGGGCTATGTGCTGCGTCGTCTCATCCGCCGAGCCATCCGCGAGGCGCGCCAGCTTGGCCGCACCGAGCCATTCACCTCGCAGCTCGCCGCCGTGATCATCGCGAACTACTGCGAATACTATCCGGAACTCAAGGAGCACGAGTCGGTCATCGCCGAGGAACTCGACCGCGAGGAGAAGCAGTTCGCCGCCGCGCTGGAAAAGGGCACCCGCGAATTCAACAAGATGATCGAACGCGTGCCGGACTTCGTGGTCAACAAGCAGATTTCCGGCAAGAACGCCTTCAACCTCTACGAGACCTACGGCTTCCCGATTGAACTCACCGTCGAGATGGCCAAGGAGAAGGGCTTCAAGGTGGATCTGGAGGGCTTCAAGAAAGCCGCCGAGGACCACCAGAAGCTCTCCCAGGCCGGCGCCGAGCAGAAGTTTGCGGGCGGTCTGGCGGACCACTCCGAGGCCACCGCGCACCTCCACACCGCCACGCATCTGCTCAACCAGGCGCTGCGCAACCTCATCGCCGCAGACATCCACCAGTGCGGCTCCAACATCACCGCCGAGCGCCTGCGCTTCGACTTCAACTATCCGGACAAGCTCACGCCCGAGCAACTCAAGGCAGTCGAGGACCAGGTCAACGAGCAGATTCAGAAGGACCTGCCCGTCGTCTGCGAAGAGATGAGCCTGGAGGACGCCCGCAAGACCAACGCCCAAGGGATCTTCGGCAACAAATACGGCGAGCGCGTGAAGGTGTACTCCATCGGCGACTTCTCCAAGGAGATCTGCGGCGGTCCGCACGCCACCCACACCGCCGAATTGGGACACTTCAAGATTGTCAAGGAGGAATCCTCCTCGCGCGGCGTCCGCCGCATCAAGGCCATTTTGGAAAAGTAGCCCGCACGCGGGCCCACAACTGACTCGCCCGCACGCGGGCGAGAACCAAGGAAATACATCTACCGGCCTGGCAGCCGCACGGGACCGTGCGGCATTAACAAAACATCCATACCGCCATGCAACACGACATCCTGGAATTTCTGACCGCCTCCTATACGCCCTACCATGCGGTAGGCAACCTCGCGATGCAACTCCAGGAGGCGGGCTTCCGCCACTTGGAGGAGTCAGCGCATTGGGAACTTCAGCCCGGCGACTGCGGATTTGTCGTGCGTGGCGGTGCACTCATTGCCTTCCGGCTCTCTGGCGCCAGACAGCCAGAGAGCCATGGTTTCCGCATCGCGCTGGCACACACGGACAGCCCGTCCCTGAAACTCAAGCTCGCGGATGCAAAAGGCGGCAAGGATGGCGAGCCGCTGCGCATCCCCGTTGAAGTCTATGGCGGGCCGATTCTCTCAACCTGGCTGGACCGACCGCTCGGTCTGGCTGGACGCATTGCGGTGATGACCGACGATGGTCCTGTTGCGCAACTCATTGCCAGCGAGGGCCCCCTTGCGGTCATCCCGAATCCCCCGCCGCATTTCGCCAACACCAACAGCGGTCATTTCAGTTACAATGCCCAGGAAAATCTAGCGGCCCTATTTGATGCACCGGATCTTGCTTCCCTCTATGAGCTGATTCTTTCCGGGATGCCTCTCCAGCCAAGCAAGACGTTGCCCGCCGCAGAACTCCATCTCTATTCCACGATGCCCGCCCAACTCATTGGCCTCTCCTCCACGCCGTATATCCAGGGTGCCCACATTGACGACCTGAGCAGTTGCCATAGCATCATCGAGGCACTTCTGGCCTCGCCGGTCTCTGCGGAGACGCAGGTCGCCGCGCTCTTCAATCTGGAGGAGGTCGGCCAGTCCTTTGACAGCGCCGGAAGCAACTTCCTCCCGCGTGTGCTCAGTCGCATCGCCCATTCATTCAGCGCCGAGCCAGATGCCACTACGCGGATGCTGGCCAACTCGCAGCCGATGCTCTCCATTGACGTCGCACATGCCTTCAACCCCAATTTCGCCAGTTTCTATGACCCCGGCTACGCCCCGAAAGTCGGCGGAGGCCCCGCCCTCAAACTCAATGCACAGTTGCGCTATGCGACCACTGTCCTAGGCGAGGCATTCTTCCAGCAAATCGCCGAGAAGGCCAATGTTCCCACCCAGGTCTTCGAGGCACGTTCCGACATGCCCTGCGGAGGCACCATCGGTCCCATCACCGCCGCATCGCTAGGCATTCCCGCCATTGACATGGGCATCCCCATCTGGGCCATGCACTCTCTGCGTGAAACCGCCTCCATCGCTGACGTGGCTTACCTGACACGCTTCGTGCAAGCCTACTGGGAATTGTAAGGCGAGAGGCGAGAATGGGAGGGACGCGCTCCTGCGCGCCCTTCGTTGCCCTTGAGAGGCGAGATACAATTATAAACTTTAGACTTTTACCTTTAGACTTTAGACTTGTTATCCTATTTGCCCATCTGTCTAGGATTTCTCGGCCTTTTGGCGCTCTCGGCCTTTTTCTCCGGCTCCGAAACCGCGCTGATGTCCCTCTCCCGTGCGCAACTGCGCCGGCTGAAAAACGGCCGTTCCCGTGACCGCGCCATCTTCACCCTGATGCAGAATCCGCAGAAGGTTCTGGCGACCATCCTGCTGGGAAACTTATTCGTCAACACTCTGCTCACCGCACTGGCCGCAGAATTGCTTTCGCGGCTTATGGACATGCTTCCCATCGAGGGGGCGGCCTGGCAGCGTCTGCACGGCGTCATCGCCGTTGTCATGAGCATTCTAGTCATCACCCCGATATTGATTTTGCTGGGCGAACTGGCGCCTAAAGTCAACGCCTACCGCAACAACCTCGGTCCCGCACGGTTTGCCGCCAAGCCCCTGCTGGCGTTTCAGCGCCTCGCCACGCCACTCCTATGGGTTCTTGACGGCATCACTTCCCTATTCCTGCGGCTCTTCCGCGTCAATGCGCCGCACTCCGCCTGGCAGATGCTCACGCCAGACGAAGTGGCCGCCACTCTGGACGCCGGCACCGCCACCGGCGCGACCAGCCAGCGCGAGCATGAACTTTTGGGGCGCATCCTGCGGTTCGGCACGATTGAAGCGACGGAAGTCATGGTGCCGCGCACCAAAATCGTCGGCATCTCCGATGCACTCACCTTGCAGGAGGCATGTGAATTCGCCAAGCGCTGCGACTACAACTATCTTCCCGTCTATCATGCCACCATTGATGAAATCTGGGGTGTACTTGCCTTCACGGACGCTCTGCTCTGGAGCAACCGGCCGGGACGCGAGCGTCCTTTGGCGCAATTTCGTGTGCCGTTGGAGAATGGCGCCGCACCGGAGAACCTGCCAGTCTCCCCCATCTACTTTGTCCCCGGCACTGCAAAAATCGAGCGGATGCTCGCAGACATGAAGCGGAACCACTGCCGGATGAATGTCGTGGTCTCCGAATATGGCGGCACCGAGGGACTAGTCACCCGATCCGCAATCCTGGAGGAGATCGTCGGCCGCTACGCATTCAGCGGACGTGACTACAATCGTCTCCAGCCCCTGCCTGCTGGCAAAGCGGGCTTCCTCGCCGATGGCCGTGCACGGCTGCGTAACGTCGAGGAGACCCTCGGACTGGAGTTCAAGGACACCGAGGCCGACACCCTCAGCGGCTTCGTGACCGAGCGCCTAGGCAAAATCCCCACCAACGGCGATGCCTTCCATGAGGCGGGCTACCGTTTCCTGGTTGCCCGCACCGCCGGCAAACTTGCCGCCGCCATCACCATAACCCCGGAGGAAGGCGAGAGGTGAGAGGCGAGAGGTGAGAATGGGAGGGACGCGCTCCTGCGCGCCCTTCGTTGAGAGTTGTTGTTCGGCGGTTCCGGCCTGTTTTCAAGCCTGCAGGTAAAATGTTTCTTCTCTGTCACATCCTAATGTTCCTGCTGCTGGCGCTCATCGCCTTCTACGCG
>JAFYIW010000345.1 GCA_017538465.1 Victivallales bacterium | reverse complement strand
TCTCGCAGACCAATGCCGCCTGGCGTGACGGGGATGAGCCCCGTCACGTTGGCCAATTGCGTGGTCAGCGCATATTGTCCGTAGGTCATTTGCCGTTCGTGCAGGGCGCGCCCCAGGCAGAAGACGGTGGTGGAGACCGTAAGGTGAATGACCACGGACAGGAGAAGCGCCTTTAGGAGAATCCGCTCCTGCCCGCGGTAGAGCGCCAGCGCGGCGTTCATGCGTCGCAGGATGTTTTGGAGTCCGGCGGGACAATGGCGTTTCAGAAACCGGCAGGACGACTGGATCCAGCGCCAGGCCATCCAGCGTTTCTGGAGGCGCCAGATGACATAGAGCAGAATGGTGCCGATGCATCCCAGGTTGATGGCCATGATGGCCAAGGTGAACATCCAGGAGTCGCTGTCGGCGAAGAATCCGGGAAGCAGACGGACGCAGAGCAGCGTCGCCCCGGCGGCGGCGAAGAAGATGCCCGAGAGTCCAATGACGCGGTCAATGAGGTCCACCAGCGTCAACTCGGTGGCCTTGCCGGGGTATTTTTGGGTGGCGCAGGCGATTTTGAGAATGTCGCCCGTCACGGCGCCGGGGATGATGAGGCTGAAGAAATTTCCCGTGAGCGTCAGGCGCAGGGCCGTCCACAAGGACAGCTGGAAGCCCTGGACTGACAGAAGGATTTTCCAGCGCCAGGCTCCCAGCACTTGGGCGAAGCCGTATAGCAGCAGCGCAGTGACCAGCGGTACCTTTGCGCCAGTGCGCAGGGCGGCGACGACATCCGCATCCGTGTGCCGAACCGTGTACCAAAGCAGGCCGGCCGCCAGCATCATGAAGATGACGCGCAAGGCAATGGAGATGGCTGAGCGCTTGGTCACAACGGTCGCTATTCCTGGTAGCCGTGAGGATGCCGCTGTTTCCACGCCCAGGCGGACTCGACGATGGCATCCAGATTCTCGAATTGGGGCTTCCAGCCCAGAATGCGCTTGGCGGCCGCGGAGTCCGCGACGAGCCGGGCCGGGTCGCCCGGCCGCCGCGGGGCGATTTCCACCGGGATGTCATGTCCGCAGACTCGGCGGACGGCGTCGATGACCTGCTTGACGGAGTTCCCGCCGCCAGTCCCCAGGTTCAATGAACCGCAGTAGTCGGATTCCAGAGCGAGCAGATGCGCCTGGGCGAGATCCAACACATGAATGTAGTCCCGACTGCAGGTGCCGTCAGGCGTGTCGTAGTCATCCCCGTAGATGAAAATCTGCCTGCGCTCTCCGGTGGCCGCCTGCATGACCAGCGGGATGAGGTGTGTTTCGGGATGGTGGTCTTCCCCATGCGCCTGAGTGGCGCCGGCCGCATTGAAGTAGCGCAGCGCGGTGTACTGCAAACCACGGAGCTGATGTTGCCAGTCTAGAATCTTCTCGAACATCAGTTTGGATTCGCCGTAGGGGTTGATGGGCTGCTTGGGCTCCTGCTCGGCAATCGGAAGGTGCCGGGGCATTCCATATACTGCGGCCGTGGAGGAAAAGACGACTTTGCGCACGCCGTTGTCGGCTGCGGCCTGGCAGAGATTGATGGCGTTGGCGACATTGTTGCGGAAATACTTCAGAGGGTCTTTCATCGATTCGCCGACCTCGATGAACGCCGCAAAGTGGATGATGCCGTCAGGCCGGGCCTGCTCCACCGCCGCCTCAAGGACGTCCAATTCCGCAAGATTGCCTTTCACAAAATTCGCCCGAGGGTCCACCGCCTGGCGATGGCCGTTGAGCAGGGCGTCAAAGACCGTGACCTGATGGCCATGGTCCAGGAGATATTCGGTGGTGCAGCTGCCGATGTAACCGGCGCCGCCGGCGATGAAGACATGCATGGCAATGAAAGGTGGCTGGTGATGGTTGGGTGGGAAAAGGCTTCGCCCGGCATGGCGGGACGCGATTTATTGGCGGATGATGCCGCGCACCTGCAGCATGGGATAGGACAGCCCTTCCGGTCTGGTCTCCTGTCCCGTGACGACTACCTCGACGCCCCGCCAGTCATCCAAGGCGAGTCGTCTGCTGAACAGGTAGCAGACCGCGACGCGTCGTCCGTCCTTGACCATCCAGAGCGCGTGGGTGGCTCCCTGGACAGGATGGGGCAGGGGGTAGATGGTTCCCTGGTAACTGGCGAGCGGCTTTCGAGCCGTGGCGGTTTCCGCAGGTGGCGCCTCGACAGATGTTGCCTGCTCTGGGCTGGCGGAAATGGACGAGTCGTCAACTGCGCCGGGATTGCCTTCCTGCCGCTGAAGCGCCTCCAGTTCGGCGCGGGCGCGCAGCGCGGCTTGCTCCGCCTGGCGCTGTTCGGCCTTTGCCTTGAGACCGGCGATCTTCTGGGCCAGTTCTTCGTCTCCGATTTCAGACTCCTCGGCCTCTTTTAGCAGTTGCTCCAGCTCGGCGCGTTCCTGCTCACGCTTTTGGGCCTGGGAACGCAGAAGTTCCACACGGGCGTCCGCGCTGGCCAATTCCTCCTGAAGACGTTCCTGCTCGCGGCGCGCCTCCTCGACCTTGGCTGCCTGGGCGGCCTGCTCCGCCGTCAGTTGTTCGGCCTCCAGCCTGGTCGCCTCGATGCGTGCGGTCTGCGCGGCCTTCTCGGCCTCCAGACGCTCGGCTTCCCGGCGGGCCTGCGCAATGCGGGCGCTCTCTTCCCGGGAGGTCGCCTCGATTCGCTCACGCTCCAGTCGCAGCAGTTCGGCCTGTTCCTCGGCCATCTGCACTTCTTTCTGCAAGGCTGCCAGCTGCTCGGCGAGTTCCTGCTGCCTGGCCTCGCTGTCGGCCCGCTGGGCTTCCGCCAGACGGACCTGCTCCAGCGCCGCGTGTGCGCGTTGCTCGGCAAGCTCCTGCTCGGCGGCTATCGCGGCGGCCTCCTCGCGGGCGGTCTGTTCGCGACGCCGGGCCTCCTCTTTTGCGGCGGCCAGCTTCTCGGCCATCTCCTTGGCTTCGGCTTCCCAACGGGCGGAATCGGCCTCTACCAGTCTGGCCTTCTCCTCGGCCTCGCGCTGCCGTGCCAGCAGCTCTTCCTGCTCGCGCTGTTCCTGCAGCAGTGCCGCCTCACGCTCGGCGGCCGCAAGGCGGGCCTTCTCACGGGCTTCATCGCGCAACGCCTCCAGCCGCTGCGCCTCCGCCTGAAGCGCCTCCACTTCGCTGTTATGGCGGGCGGTCTCCTCCTTCAATTCATCTGCCTGAAGCCGCAGCGTGTCCAGGCGTTCCTGTTCCTGCTGCATTTCCTGCTCTTGGCGTTCCTGTTCCTGCCGGATGGCCAGCGTGCGCGCGGCCAGCGTGGCGCTTTCCAGAGCCGCCGAGGCATCCATGGATGGCGTCTCGGCGACCGCGGCAGAGGGGGAGGGGGCAGGAGGAGGCGTCGGGGCGCCCTCGCCGACATAATCGGCATGGATCCAGCCAGTGGCGTTGGCGGGGGCATAGACGCATAGCCAGTCTCCGTCCGTGCTGCCCTCGGGAGTCAGCTTCTCGCCCTGCGCCGCAGTGTAGAAGGCAGTAAAGTAGATGCCGGGGGCGGTGTAAATCGGGCAGATGGCGTCCAGTACCGTGAAGGAGTCGTCCACCCGGTCTTTCTGAATCCATCCCTTGATTTGGACAGGAAGGCGCACTTCGACCCAGTCGCCCTGCCGCGAAACGATGGCCAGCGGTGTGCTGTCCTGCAGTTTGGCCAGACTTTCATAATAGGTGGCGTGGTTGGCGCGCAGAATCACGCCGTTGCCTTTGACGTGGCCAGGCTGGTCGTCCGCATGGGAAGCGGGCAAGGCGCAGCAGAGGAATAGAACCGCGAGAGTCCGAAGGAGATGATGACGCATGGAAGTATCCTGATTAGAGCGGAGAAGGCGGCTTTGAACGCGCCGACACGAAGAAGCGGATTACAGTACAAAGATTATAATATACTTGAATCCGCGAATTCTGACGGCTCTGCCTGCCTGGTTGGACATGTCCGAGGCGATGATGCGGCCCATGGTTTCCGTTCGCTCAAATTCATGGATTCAGGTTATAGTATGGAGCGTGGCTAAAAAGAACGCAAATCCTAGACTTTTCCTGGTCAGCGGGGATGACGAGTCCGCCATCCAGACGGAGGCCGAGCGCCTCTTCGTCGACTTGGCCGGCGAATCGCCGGACCCGTTTGCGACGGAGGTCATCGGCGAAGACGACCGTGGTCCGCGGGCGGAACTGATAGGCAAGCTGCTCTCCGCCATTCGAACGCCGTCTTTTCTGGGTGGACGCAAGACCATCTGGCTGAAGCATTTCACTGGGTTCGGGCAGGAGCCCGGCGCACGCGTCAAAAATGACCCGATGGAGCTGAGGCGCCTCGCCGGGGAATTTGCCAAAGGACTCCCCGATGAGGTCTATGTGGTGCTGGACGGTCCCGATTGCGACCCAGCCAAGCCGCTGGCCAAGACCTGCTCGGAGCAGGGCGAGGTCATTTGGAAAAGTCGCCCCAACACCATGCGGAAAGGGTGGCGGGAGGACATGAAGGGCTGCCTGGCGGCGGTCGCCCGTGAAAAGGGCGTCACCCTCTCGTATGAGGTCACTGAACTGCTGGTGGATGCGCTGGGGGCGGACACCTCGCTCATCGAGGGCGAGCTGGAAAAACTGATTTGCTATGCGGGGGCCGGGCAGCCCATCCCGCCGGAAGCCGTGCGCGAGATGTGCCCGCCATACGGCGACCAGGAGAACTGGGGACTGACCGATCCCGTCGGCAAACGGGATTTGGCGACTTCGCTGTCCATGGTCGAGATGCTGCTGGCACGTTCCAAGGAACCCGCCGTCATCGCACGGCAGTTGCTGACGTCATTGTCGCGGACATTCCTGCAGAATCTCTCCATCCGGCTGTATATGGCGGAGAACCGTCTGCGGACCTCGATGGATTTGAAGAACCACATTGACGGACTGGACAGCGCCAGGAAACGCGAACTGGCCGATGGCGACGCGCCTTGGGCGACTCAGAATGCCTGGCGAATCAAATTTGCGGCGGACGCGGCGTTGGCCTACCGTCCAGAGGAACTCATCCGCGCCATTGTTGTCCTGCGGGACGCGCTTCTGGCCAGCACGACTACCGGCGTGCCCACCGAGGTCGCGCTGGAAAATGCCTTGGCGCAGTTCTTGCCCAAGGCGGGAGGAATAGCCTGATGAATCCTTCGGAAATGGAGCTGAATCGTAATCTTGACATCTTGGAGGAGCTCAGCGAGGCGCTGACTGAGCCGAGCAATTTGGCGGACGGTCTGCGCCGCATTGTCAAGCTGACCTGCCGAGTGCTGGACACCACTCAGGCGGCGGTGCTGCTGATGGACGAGGAGAAGCAGCGCTTCATCGTGCATGCCACCATCGGGTTGGATCCCGCGATCTTCCGCGAGGGCAGTCCTCTCGTCATGCCGGACCGCCTGCAGGCGATTCTCTTCCGTCTGCAGAACATCCATCAGGTCAACTGGATTGACTCCGGCCTGGAGGGCATCCAGTTTCCCATTATCGTGATGCCGCTGTTCTTCAAGGGACATCGCATCGGGCATCTTTTCGCGGGTGGAGCCAAGGATTCCAACGCAGCTCGTGACCCTGTGCGCAGAAGGCTTTTCTCGCTACTTGGACCATTTGCCTCGCTGATCATCGAAAATGGCAAGGCCATGGACCTGCTGAACCAGCGCCTTGCCCTGCGTCCGACCGAATTGCCGCCGGAGGAGGCGGGTGATGGCAATCAGCTCATGATCAATTCCATCCGCAATCCGGCGAAGGTGGTGCGCATCCTCGCCGAGAGTTTCTACCGCGAACTCACCAAGGCCGGCTTCAATGAAGGCCATGTGACCATCGCGGCGGCCCATTTGCTGGACTGCATTGTGCGCAGAGGCATTTCCACTCCCACGAGTGATTTAAATTAACTTTTTGACAACTAGATGAAAAAGCAAATGCCACTTTGGGATGGACGCTTTAGCCAGAGTCCGGCCGAGCAGGTCCTCAAACTCTCCGAATCGATTTCCTACGACCGGCGGCTCTACCCGTATGACATCGAGGGGAGCCTGGCGCATGCCAAGATGCTGGCGCGGCAGGGAATCATCCCCAAGGAGGACGCAAAGAAGATCGCGTCGGGTCTCCGGCAGGTGAAGAAGGAACTGGACTCCGGAAAATTCGTCTTCAAGACGGAGCTGGAAGACATCCACATGAACATCGAGGCCCGGCTTACCGAATTGATTGGCGATGCCGGGGCTCGCCTCCATACTGGCCGCAGTCGCAATGACCAGATTGCCACCGATGAACGGCTCTATCTGAGGCATCAGGATGATGAAGTGCGCGAGGCGCTTCGTGGCCTCCAGGCCGCGCTGTGGAGGCTCGCCGCGGAGAACAAGACCGTCATTCTGCCTGGCTTCACCCATTTGCAGCATGCCCAGCCGCTCCTCTTCGCCCATCATCTGCTGGCATACATCGAGATGCTGGAGCGCGACCGCGAACGCCTTGCGGATTGCCGTCACCGCATCAACCGGCTGCCGCTGGGGGCCGGGGCCCTGGCCGGCTCGACTCTGCCGCTGGACCGCGAGTTTGTGGCAAAGGAACTCGGCTTCGAAGGCGTCCTGCAGAACTCGATGGATGCCGTCGCCGACCGCGATGTCTCCATCGAATTCCTTTCCGCGCTCGCGTTGGTGGCGATGCATCTTTCCCGCCTGGCCGAAGATATCGCCATCTGGTTCAGCCAGGAGTTCTCCTTCATTGAAATCGGCGACGCCTTCACCACGGGCTCCAGCCTGATGCCCCAGAAGAAGAACCCCGACATCGCCGAGTTGACGCGCGGCAAGACGGGACGCGTGTATGGCGCCCTGACGAGTCTGCTGACCACTCTGAAGGGATTGCCGTTGACCTACAACCGTGACCTCCAAGAGGACAAGGAGGGGCTCTTCGACGCCATCGACACGGTGAAACTGGTGCTCGCCACGATGGGCGCGATGCTGGCGACGGTGCGCCCCAATCCCAAGCGGATGCTGGAGGCCGCCTCTGACCCGTCTCTGATGGCGACGGATTTGGCGGAGGCGCTGGTGCGCCAGGGCGTGCCATTCCGGGAAGCCCACCATCAGGTCGGACGCTTCGTGGGGGCGTGCGCCAAAGCGGGGATTACCCTCGCGCAGGCCAGCCTGAAAATGATGCGCGAGTCCATCCCCGCCGCGACGCCGGAATTCCTGGCCATTTTCGACCCCAAACGCAGTGTCGCCGCCCGGAATCTGACGGGAGGAACCGCGCCGGCGCAGGTGCATCGACAGTTGGCTCGGTGGGGCAAAAAACTCGGCCTGGCAATGCCGCGACGATCTGCCAGGTGAGCACGTGCGCGGACAATTTCTCCGCAAGGCCGCAAGATGGGATTTCATTTGACAATTGAACAAGAGAAGGAGGAAAATAAATGAAACGCAGTTGCGCATGGCTTTTCGGGCTGGCATGCCTGGCTTCCCTGGCTCTGTATGCGGATGACTATCGCTGGATTAAAGGGACTTTTTCCTGGAAGGGCAATGGCGCCATGATCACTCAGGTCATCCCGTTGTATGGCGAGACCTATCGGGTGAACTACGCGTCACCGCAGAAAGGCCCCCTGAGCATCACAGTGCTTGATGCGGAAACCAAGAAGCCGCTTCCGCCCAAGGAGTTGGTCAAGAGCCGTCAGGTGCTTCAGCCGAGCAGCAAGAGCTCCAGCGGCCCCCAGTTCGCCATGCTGCTCATCGAAGGTGATGGACGGCCTTGGGAAGTGCGTCTGGACCAATGTCTCTCCAGCGTGCAGGAATGGCGACTGATGCGTTTCCTGGAAGAGCAGAAGAAGCCCGCCACGAAGCTGGCGGCGTGGGCCGGCACCGGCAGCGAGGAGATTGTCTTCACGGCCCCGGCGACATTCTGGAAACTGCATGTGGTTCAGGAGACCGAGGGTGAGGTCGTGGTCACGGTGGTTTCCGAAAACGCCCAGCTCTATTACAAGACGCATTTGCGTTCGGCGGGGCAATCCGGCGAGGGGTGGTTTTCCATTGCCGGCCCCGTTACCATCAGCGTGATTGCCAGTGATGCCGATTGGACGATTGAGGCGGAGCAGCAGCCGGAGCGTCCCGAGGCCAAAGGACGCCGACCCTAACGGTCCGGAGCGTGCCAGGGAAAGATGCCGGAGGAACCGCATATCGGCTTTGTGGAGCGCCTGAAACGGCGGGTGGACAACTCGCCGGTGCCGGCGGCGCGTTCGGCCGCAGTGCTCACGCAACTCCTTTTCGGGGTTTCCGCGCTGGCCATCGTCGCCTTCTCGTGCTGGTGTCTGGGCTGGCTTCGGATGGATGCGGCCGCCAACGCCCTGTGCCTGGCAGGCATCCTGGTCACCGCCTTTTATGGCTTTAGCGTGGTGCGGTATTATCGCGGATTGCACATGCCGAAGGTGGAAGGCGCCTTCAAATGGGGCTCCGCCATTGTCTGGCTGGGGCTCGGCTGGATTGCCGCCCAGTGCATGATGCGGAAGGGGATGCTGCTGACGCCAATGGCGCTGCTGACGCTGCTGTATATCTTCTTCGCTTTCCTGGGCGTGCTGATTTCCCGCCAGGAGCCCCGCCAACTTGGGCTTCTGGCGGCCTCGACGACGGCGGGACTCCTTGGTTGGGGACTGGCCGGGGCCGCGTTGATTTGCTGCCTTCTGCGATATTGCAAGGTGATGTTCCATAGCCTGCAGACTTTGGAGCAGTTCCCCTTATGGTATCAGGCGACGCTGGTGTTCCTGGACCGGCAGGTCGGCGTGCCGGCAATGCTCCTGTCGGGCGGCTTGCTCATCCTAACGGACTGGGGACTGCGCCTGAAGGTCTTTTCGTTGCGTGGCGGCGAAACGATACGCAGTTTCTTCACCTGGCAGGCCTGGCTGTCAATCGCATGCTTCCTGGGCGCTGTGGTTTTCTCCCATGCCGCTTTAGGAACCGTCGCCAAGCGCGCGGCCTCGGCACAAAGCCGGTATGAGACACGTTTTCCGCAGGACACGGAGGATTTCGAACGGCAGCGGCAGCACGCCTTCGCAGTGCTTCAGGAGGAATTCGGACGAAAGCTCGCGGCGGCAACCCAAGGTGACGCCAATCCTGCCACTCGCTCGCCTTTCATGTGGAAACGCGAGACGGCGCGGCGCTGGATTCCGGCGGTGAACTCCCCCGAAGAAAATGCGCAATTGGCTGACTACATCGCCAAAGTCCAGCCGATGCTGGACGATTTGCCCGCGATGTTGGAAGAAAGGCCTCAGGTGCCGATGTTTTCACCTGGTTTGCTGCTGATTCTGCATTGGCGAATGGAGGCGGCGGTGCAGCAACATGACGCCAAGACAGCCTGCGAGTGCTTGGATCTAGTGTCCAGAATGGTCCGGGAGCAGTTGGCTGCGCCCAGTGTCGATGTTTTGCTGGAGGCGGTTGGACGGCTTGACGAAGTCGCGCAGATGGCCGAGCGGCTGATGGAGCAGTTTCCTGCGGAAAAGTCGGTCGCCGAGGGGGTCATGGCGCAGTTGATGGCATGCCGGGAGGCGCTTGTCCAACCACGCGGAACGATGCTGCGGGAGATTTTGGCGTCGGCGACCCGGCGCAGGGCGCTGCTGGCGGCGGATGACACGGCTGCGTTCGGGGCTTCTTTCTGGCGGATGGCGTGGATTTTCCCCGAGCCTCGAATGCTGGTGGAGGCCGAGTATGCCACGCTGGTCCGGAGCATCATGGCGGCCGATTCCCTGGAGGATTTGGCGATTTCAACCAAGATGGACGGGCCGCAGGTGCGTTATCTGAATGAGCTCCTGGTCGGACAGAAGTCCGTCCGAAGGGTTTTGCTTTTGGCGCAAAGTCGCCTGAATGCGGAAATCCTTCTGGCTGGAATCCAAATCCACCGAATCGGTCACGAGGGACGAATCCCCATGGCGTTGCCGCAGTTGGTGCCGGAGTGCTTCTCCTCTCTGCCCGACGACCCGCTCGCTCCCAAGTCTCCGTATGCAATTGCCCAGGAGACGGTGACGGTTGATGCATGGAATTTCCAGACGCAGAGGACAGAACAACATACGTCCCCGGCTCTGGTGGTCCGTTCCACCGCCGACGTCAGCATCTCGGCCAAAATATTGCTGGGGGAATAAATCTTAGATTATTGAGACTTTGAAATGCGCTTTTTTATGGCGATGGATAACGTGGAATTTGCCGCCGATTGCTCACGCATTTCAGAAGAGAATTTATATTAAACGCTTGTTTTGTTTTTATTATCATGAAATGGTTTCGTTTGCGGGACCATTCGCAAGCTCACGGAGGACAAGTTTGAAAGTTCTGGTCATCAATTCGGGCAGTTCGTCATTGAAGTTCACGTTGTTTGACATGGCGGACGAGAGTGTGTTGTGCAAGGGTCTGGTGGAGCGCATTGGTCTGGAGGGCACCTCCATGACCTACCAGGCGCACGGCCAGAAGGTCGAGGAGCCCCTGGACATCAAGAAGCACAGCGAGGCGCTCAAGTCCATCACCGCGAAGATGACCGACCCCGAACTCGGCGTGATCAAGAGCCTCGCCGAAATCGGGGCCATCGGGCACCGCGTGCTCCACGGCGGAATGGAGTTCAGCCAGCCCACGCTGGTGGACGAGGCGGTCAAGGCCTCGATCCGCAAGTATTTCGTGCTGGGGCCGTTGCATAACCCCGCGAACCTGGGCGGCATCGAGGCGTGCGAGGAGAGCTTCCCCGGCATCCCGAACGTGGCGGTCTTCGACACGGCGTTCCACATGTCGATGGGACCCGAGGCCTACATGTATGCGATTCCCCGCAAATACTACGAGAAGTACGCGGTGCGCAAGTACGGCTTCCACGGCACGAGCCACAAGTATGTGTATTACAAGGCCTGCGAGTATCTTAAGCTCGACCCGGCGAAGGCGAAGATCATCTCCTGCCATCTGGGCAACGGCTCCAGCCTCTGCGCGGTGAAGGGCGGAAAGGTCGTGGATACCTCCATGGGCCTCACCCCGCTCGCCGGTCTGGTGATGGGAACCCGCTCGGGCGACGTGGACGCCGCCGTGGTGACTTTCCTCCAGCAGCAGGAGGGACTCTCCGCCGCCGAGGTCGATACCATGCTCAACAAGAAGTCCGGGTTCCTCGGAGTCTCCGAACGCTCCAGCGACATGCGCGACATTCGGCAGGCGATGGCGGACGGCGACTCCAAGGCCGCCGACGCCTACAAGATGTTCCTGCATCGCCTGACCCATTATATCGGAGCATACTACCTGCTTCTCGGCGGGGCCGACGCCATCCTCTTCACCGGCGGCATCGGAGAGAACTCCTACGAGACCCGCGTGGATATCGTCCATAACCTCGCGCCGCTGGGCTGCACGCTGGACGAACAGGCCAACGCCTGCCGCGGCAAGATGTGCACCATCTCCACCCCCGATTCCAGGCTCACCGCCATCGTGATGCCCACCAACGAGGAGCTCATGATTGCGATGGAGACCGTGAAGATTTGTTCTAAATAGTTGATAATCAAGTAGTTAAATACTTTTTAAGGAAATTTTGCCATGAGTCTGATTGACAAGCTGATTGAGAAAGCCACCGCCGCCTACAAGACCGTCGTGCTGCCCGAGGGACAGGACCCCCGCGTGATCAAGGCCGCCCAGATCATCGCCAGCCGCAAGATGGCGAAGGTCATCGTGCTGGCCACTCCCGCCGAATTGCCCGACCAGTCGGTATTCGCCGGCATGGACATCGAAGTGGTGGACTGGACGACTTCCCCCTGGAAGGATGAACTGGCGAACCTCCTCTACGAGCGCCGCAAGGCGAAGGGCATGACGCTGGAGCAGGCGCAGGAGCAGATCAAGAACCGCCTCTACTTCGCGGATCTGATGATCAAGGCCGGCCACGGCGACGCGATGGTCGCCGGCTCCATCGCCTCCACCGGCGACATGCTGCGCGCGGCGTTCCACTGCATCGGCACCGCTCCTGGCATCAAGGCCGCCTCGTCCTGCTTCGTGATGGATCTCAAGACTCCCGCCCCGAATGGCGAGCAGACGCTGATTTTCGCGGACTGCGGAGTGAACCCCAACCCGGATGCCGAGGGGCTGGCCGACATCGCGATGGCCACCATCGCCACCTGCCAGTCGCTCCTGGGCAAGCAGCCGCACGTCTCCTTCCTGTGCTACTCCACCAAGGGCAGCGCCAAGAGCGAAATGGTGGACAAGATGCGCACCGCCGCCGAAATCACCATCCAGCGCGTGAAAGAGCAGGGCGTTGACGCCATCGTGGACGGCGAGTTGCAGGCCGACGCCTCGCTGGTGCCGTCCGTGGCGGCTCAGAAAGCCCCGGACAGCCCGCTGAAGGGCACGGCGAATGTGCTGATCTTCCCGGATCTGAACGCAGGGAATATCTGCTACAAGATGGTCCAGCGTCTGGCTGGCGCCGAGGCCTACGGCCCGATTATGCAGGGCGTGGCCAAGCCGATCAGCGACCTCTCCCGCGGTTGCTCCGCCGAGGACATCGCCGGAGTCGCGGCCATCACCATCTGCCAGGCGATTTAACCTGTGCAAGAATGTGCGGGCACGGAACCCCCGCAGGCACCGAACAGGCCCCGGTAGCTCAGTGGATAGAGCAGCGGTTTCCTAAACCGTTGGTCGGCGGTTCAAGTCCGCCCCGGGGTACCATTCTGCCAAGCATACCGCGAGACGCTTCTCGACAACGGTTTGCGACAAACACTGGAGCCTTGAAAAAGGCTCCTTTTTTGTGGAACTATATCGTT
>JAFYIW010000344.1 GCA_017538465.1 Victivallales bacterium | reverse complement strand
GCCTGCCCCCGCCAGCCGCGTACCCTTCGGGCACTTGCAGGCGTTGCGCATGGTCGCGCACTCCGTGCGCCTGCCGCTTCGCGGCTGAAACGCTTTAATTAGATACCCTCACGGGGAACACAGCCCAACCTTTTAACTTTCATTAGATGCTCAAACTCACCACCATTGTCGTCGGGGACTTCCAGGAGAATTGTCACATCCTGTCGAATCCTGAAAACCGCCATGCACTGATTTTCGACCCCGGCGACGAGTATCCGTACATCCAGGCGGCACTGAACCAAGGAAAACTCATTCCCCAGGCCGTTCTGCTGACCCACGCGCACGTTGACCACATCGGCGCTCTTCCGGAACTTCTCTCCGAATACCCCATTCCACTATGGATGCATGCCAACGAGCACGTGGTGTATGATTCTCCCGACAATGCGGTTCTGCCCTGGTTGCCCGCCATCCCCAATTTGCCCCCCTATGTGCAGGAGCTGCCGTCATTGCCGGACTTCGATTTCAGGCTGCTGCCGACTCCAGGACATACTCCAGGAGGTTGCTGCTACTACTTTCCGCAAGAGCACTTCGTGATTACGGGCGACACCCTTTTCGCAGGTTCCGTTGGCCGAACGGATTTCCCGGGCGGGGACACCGCCACTCTGCTAAAATCCATTCGCGAACAGCTCCTTCCCCTGCCGGATGACACCACCGTCTATCCAGGCCATGGGGAGGCCACCACCATCGCCGATGAGCGGAGGTCAAATCCGTATCTGTAAGGCCATCCGCCCGCATGGTTCCCTTTCCCTGCAGCCGCAGGATTCCAAACCGCCACATCACAACCTCAACTTCAATCCTATCCAAAACCATGAAACTATCTGCCCTCCACCGATGCTTTCTCCTGTGCTCTGTTTTCCTCCTCGCATGGTCCTCCGTCACCGCCTTCGCAATCCAGCCTCCTAGAAAGGACGAAGTTCCGCAACCATCCCTGCCCGATCTTCGCGTCGTCGCATACGAGTTTGACTCATGTCGTTCCATTCACCTGACCTTCAAGGGAGAAATGTCAGCTTCCCAGTATGACCCGTCTCTGATTGAAGTATTTCCCCAGACTGACGTGAGCTTCCAGAATACCTACTGGGGGAATTCCTACCGCATCATCGGCGATTTCCAGCCAGGCGAGGTATATCAGGTCACGCTCAAGGCGGGATTCCCCCTCAAGGACGCGGCATGTCATCTCGAGGAGGATTTCGTCATGAATCTGATTTGTCCGGACCTGCCGGCGCGGCTGCGCTTCGCCAGCAACGGAACCTTCTTCCCCCTGCACGCGCCCATCTGGGAACTCCCTCTGCAGTCCACCAACATCACCGAGAAGATGCAATGCACGGTTCATGAGGCCTATCCAAACACTCTGCTGAACCATCTGAAGAAAATCGGCTCCTACTACTACGATGAATCCTTTCGCTGGACGCGCCAAATCAGCAGCCAGCAAATCACTCTCCCCTACCTGCCCAACCAAAGAATCGCCAGCAAAATCGACTTGGCCGAGATCGGCATCCCTCGTGACCGCCCCGGCGTCTATGTCATCAAAATCGTCAATCCACACCGCAATTGGGACACGGAGACGCGCGACATCATCGTCACCGACCTGGCGCTGTTCGTGACCGCCAATGGCGGCGAGTATCTCTGCCAGGTCCGTAGCCTGGAGCACCCCGACCGGCCGCTTCCCGGAGTCCAACTCGAACTCTTCAGCAGAAAATTTCAGACTCTGGCCAAGGGGACCACGGACGCCCAAGGGGAGGCGCGGCTGCGCGTGTTGCCGCAGGAGGACGCCGAAAACACCCCGATGATACTGCTGGCGCACAACCCCCAAGACAACGACCTCGCCTATCTCGACTTCACCAGTCCCCACATCGACAGTTTCGGGAATTTCACGACCATCAAGGATTCCAAGGCCCCGCAGGGCTATCTTTTCGCCGACCGCGGCGCCGTGTTGCCGGGCGAGGAGCTCACCTTCACCGCGCTGCTGCGCGACCCCGGCGCCAACCGCCCGCTGGCCGATCTGCCGCTGGAATTCGCGCTCTTCGACGCGCGCATGAACACCGTCATCACCCAATTGACCACCACCGACGAATACGGCGCCCTGCAATGCGCCGTGCGCCTTTCGCAACAGGCGCCCTTGGGCATCTACACCGCCAGCCTCAAGCAGCCGGGCGACCATGCCGCCTTCGCCAGCACCTCCGTCCTGGTGGCCAACTTCGTTCCTGACCAACTCACGGCACGCCTTGACTTGCCCGCGCAGATTCCCCCGCAGGAATCCCTCGAGGTTGCGCTGCAGGCCAACTACTACTTCGGCGCACCCGTCAAGAACGCCCAGGTCATGGTCAATGCCACATTCAGTTGGCTGGATATCATTCCCCCCGACAATCTGCGCGAATTCCACTTCGGCATAAGGCCTGAGACCTATGCCGAACCCCAGCCCCAAAAACTGACAACCGTCGTCGATGCCACCGGAAAGGCCTCCTTCAATCTCGCGCTTCCCCAGTTGGCAAACAAAAAGTACCACCCGGCCCTCCCCCTCCGGATCCAGGTCCAGGCGAATGTCCAGCCGTATGGCGTGCGTGGCGTCACCACCTCCGCCGTCGCGCGGTTTGACGACTTCGACTATTACCTCGGCAGCCGGGTTCTTCAGGAGGAACCCACGCGCGTCCGACTCCAATTTGTCGCCCTCGACCCGCAGAGCAAGGTGACTGCCCTCCCCGAGGAGTTCACCGTGAACATCAGCAGACTCTCCTGGGAGTATCTGCTGATGCAGCAAAGCGACGACTCCTATCGCCGCGTCTGGCAAATGGTCCAGAACGAAATCGCCACGCTGACGGCGCATCCTGACCAGGATGGATGCGTCTGGGCGGAGCTGCCCAGTTACGGGAATTACCTCTTCTCCGTCAAAAACAGCGATGGACAGGTCATGAACGAACTGTGCCATTGGCATTACTCGGGCGAGAGCGGCGAGCGCTCCGCCAGCCCAGCACGGCTGGACTTCGTCTTGGACGCCAGCCAATACCGTCCCGGCCAGACCGCCCACATCACTTTCGACTCCGATTTCGCCGGAACCTGCCTCGTGGTCAGCGGCTCCCATCACACGCCGATGCTCACGGCCAGCCAGCCGCTTGAAGTCGGGGAAAACACCCTCGACATCGCCATCCCGGAATGGCTCTGCCAAACCCACTGGTTCGTGGGCGTCACCGCCGTGGGAACCATCGGCATGGACGCCGCAGGCGCGCCGCAGGACGCGCAATTCCTCAGCGGCATCGCCCGCCTGGACATCGAACAGAACGCCAACCGGCTCGCCATCGACATGAACGCACCCGACCAGGCGCAACCGGGGGGCCAGGCCACTCTGGAACTCACCCTGCGGGACGCCGTCGGCAACCCCGTCGCCGGCGAAGTGGTCCTTTGGGCGGTGGACGAAGGGATTCTGGCGTTGACCGGCTACCAGACCCCCGATGCCTTCAAGGCCTTCTTTGACAATAGCGAATACCCATTTGAACTGGGTAGCATCTACCCGGAACTCTACCCGATGCTCCGGGTCGTCAACGGCGAAATCGGCGGCGGATACGGCATCTCCGCGGGCAAGGCGGCCGATTTCCAGGGCAAACTCGCCAATGACGAGGAGCCCCCGCATTTTGTCCAGCTGGGCCTGCTTCGCACGGATGAATCCGGACACCTGAACACTACGATTTCATTGCCGAAATTCGCCGGAATGGCCCGACTGATGGCCTGCGCCACGGATGCCACGACCCGGCTGGGCGGCACCCAGAAAGACATCGTGCTGCGCGACGCCATCACCCTCACTCTCGTGGCTCCACGTGTGGCCGCCCCAGGCGACACCCTGCTTCTGCGTGGCGCCATCTTCAACCATGACTTGGAGAACGCGCAATTGAGCTGGTCCTTCGGGCGATTGCAGGAGGGCTTCCGCCCCGCCACAGGCGAGGTCACCCTCGCCAAGGGGGAGTCCGCCCCCGTTTCCGTACGCCTGGCGATTCCGGAGGACACCGCGGAAGGCGCACTGCCCGTTCTGCTGACGGCCGAGACCGCAGACGGACAACGCTTCGAGAAGCGCACGGTCATCACCATTCGCTCCGCCATCCCGCCCCAGCCCGTCTGCGACACGCTGCTGCTCCACCCCGGCGAAGAGACCACCTTCGAATTGTCCGGCCAGGCGACCGACCTCCTGCGCGTCGGCTCCCCGGTCATTCGTCTGATGCGCCATTGGGAATGGCTGAATGACTATCCGCATGGCTGCCTGGAGCAGATCACCGCCACCGCCTTCCCCCAGCTGGCCATCCCTGACCTCGTCGCCAGCGGACGCCTTCCCGAACACCTCCAGGCCGGCGCCAAGCAGGTCGTGAATACCACCTTGGGAAAATACCACTCCTACCTCACCGCGAATCAATGGTATTCCATGTGGCCCAACGAACACGGCAAAGCCTGGGAGGAGGGCTCCCTCTTCGCCTTCCTTTTCCAGGCCGAGGCGGACCGCGCGGGATTCACGATGCCCAGAAAAGAACGTCTTCAGGTCGTCAAACTGCTACGCATCTTCTTCAACGACCGCACGAAAAACCAGGTGGAGCGCGCGTTGGCCCTCTATACTCTATCGCTGTTGTCCCCCACCTACGTGGAGAAATACGCGCAGATGCTTCCGCTTGACAAGCGGGATTGCCAGCCTTTCACGACTTTCCTGACGGCAATGGCGCTCATCCGCGGCGGATATGCCGCCGAAGGCAATGAACTCTGGCGGAGAATCGCCGACCAGGAGTTCACCCGCGTGCCCGCCAAAACCTCCATGCTGGACAGCGAGGTGCGCCGAACCGGCTTGGCTTTGTGGATTCTGGCCGACCTGCTGCCGGAGGCCCCGCAGAACCGTCAACTGGCCGCCACCCTGGACTCTCTTGCCCAGACGGACACCTACTTCACCACCCAGGAACACGCCTGGTACGCCCTCGGCATCTCGAAATACCTCCTCACGCGTCCGCCCCCCCAGGGCGAATCCTCCTTCGCGGCCGTGCTGACCGACCAAGACGGCGTGGCGCGAGACCTCGATTTCACCAAGGACGCGCCCGTCGAGGTGAACGCCAAGGGCACCTACACCCTGCGCAACACCGGCACCGAGCCCCTGAATGTCCAGCACAGCTTCCGGGCCAGATCGGACGCCGCAAAGGACATTTCGGCGGGACTGCAAATCAGCCGTGCCTATCTGGCGGCGGATGGCTCCCCCGTGTCCTCCTGCCGCGCCGGGGATTTGCTCACCGTGCGTATTCTGCTGAGCGGCGGCGCGGTACAGCGCATCGTCATCTCCGATTTGTTGCCCGCTGGCTTTGAAATCGAAGACGAGAATCTGCTGACCCGCTTCAATCTCCCGGCAGGGGGTCACCATGCCGAAAACACCCCTGAAGAACTCGTCGCGTCCCTAATCGAAAAGCGCTTTGATCGCCTGTTGTGGTTCGGAGATTTCCCCGGGGCCGACATCCCCCTCCAAGTCACTTATCAGGTACGGGCAGTGACT
>JAFYIW010000343.1 GCA_017538465.1 Victivallales bacterium | reverse complement strand
GACGACAGGTCAGCCGGGACGTCAGACGCCGGACGGCGGACGGCAGGTCAGCCGGGACGACAGACGCCGGACGTCGGACGACAGACCTTTAACCTTTAACCTTTAACCTTTAAACTCCGAATGAAATTCCTCTCCTTTGCCGCAGTTCTCTTTGCCCTGGCCCTCTTTGCCCAGGAGCCGCCCCCAGGTTGGAAATTCCATGGCGAGGGCACCGGCGGCGTCACCGAGGACGGGCACCTCTACGTCGAGGCCAACCGCCAGCAACAGGAGACCGACTGGCTCAGCCCCGCGTTGAACCTCATCCCGGGGGCGCTCTATCGGCTGGACTTCGACCTGCTCGTCTCGGAGGGGGCGGAGGGCAACGTCACTCCGGGGCTGGTCAATTACTCCGTGGACACCAAGCGCCTCAGCGACACCTGGCAGCACGAGTCCCTGACCCTCCCTGCCCCACGGGAACCCGACCGCATGCGCATCCGGCTCGGCGCCTGGAAACTCGGCGGCCGCGCCGAATTCAAAGACTGGCGCCTCCGCCGCGCCCTGCCCATCTTCCTGGACTGCGGGAACGGCATCGCCCTCGGTGACGGCGAACGCATCGACCGCAACACCTACACCTTCACCCAGTCCTTTCAGACCGACGGTCCCGCGCGCACCCGTCTGCTCCCGCAGTTGGACAACATCCGCTACAACACCTCGCGCTTCTGCCTCGAAAAGCCCGACGCCTGCGTGACCTACGCCATCAGTGTCCCCGGACGGCGAAAATGCACAGCGCCACGCTGGAACTCTACGTAAACTATCATTCCAGAGGGAAACTGGTCGTCGACGCCTCGCCGAATGGACAGAGCTGGACAACTCTTGACACGCTTGACAGCACGGGTTCCATCAACGTCACGCTTCCCAAGTCCTTCTTCCCCGCCACGACCATCTACTTCCGGTTCCACGCCGAAGGTGCGACCTACCTCCAGGTCAACCGCGTCTGCTACACCGCGCAATTGGATGGCGCGCCCCTCGCCGTCCCCGCCATTGGCCAGACCCACTTCGCATTGGCGGAGGCCGAGGACGCCCGCCTGGCGGTGCAGTTCCTCCCCATCACGCCCCTTCTGCCTGGCAAACACGAAATTGCCGTGCAGGTGACCAACAAGACGAATCAGCCACTTCGCCTCCAGCCGACCACCGCCATCGAGCCAGCGGATGTCCGCACCGTAGGCTGGCAAGGGGACGAGCTCCTGCTCAAGCCCCGCCAGACCGCCACGCTGAACATCCCCGTCACCCTCCCCGACGCAGGCGACTGGCAAATCCACCTCGCCCTGGGCGGGGACTCCGCCACCGCCTACACCATCGAGGCCAAAATCCACGAAATCCAGCGCATCGACTACGGCGCGGTCCTCCGCGAGGATGAGACGGCGGTCCTCTGGAGCGCCGAGGCCGGCTGGCACGTCTCGCGGGAGCGCATCGCGCCCATCGCCCGCGACTCCGCCCTGCGCATCCAGGCCGCCGCCAACGAGGCCGAGGCCGTCCAGCTGGTCCTCCGCCCCGACCGCGACCTCACTGGCGTGACTCTCGCCGCCTCGGCGCTGACCGGCCCGGGCAATTCCGCCCTCCCCGCCGAATGCGTGGAGATTCTCCGCGAGTATTACCACTACATCGAATTGCCCACCGACGGCTATGGCTATCAGGGCTATGTGCCGGACGCGCTGCCACCCATCGACGCGCCGCTCGACCTCGCCGCCGACCAGAACCAGCCCTTCTGGGTGCGCGTGAAGGTCCCCGCCGGCACGCCCGCCGGGACCTACACTGGAACCATCACGGTGCAGGACGCCGCTGGCTGGTCCGCCGCCGTCCCGCTGGAGGTCGAGGTCTTCGGCTTCGATCTGCCCGACCGCATGACGCTGGAGACTGCCTTCGGCTTCAACCAGAATCAACCGTTCCGCTATCACCAGCCCGCCGACGAAGCGCAGCGCCGACAACTCGTGGACCAATACTTCCAGGCGCTCGCCGACCACCACCTCAGCCCCTACGACCCCGCCCCGCTTGACCGCTGGAGATACGAGATCCGCAGAAAGAACGGCCTCGCCTGGCAGGGTCCCGGCCAGCTCGACACCACGACCAAATCCCACGGCGAGTCCTCCCTCAAAATCATCGACGACACCGACGCCGCCCGCGCCATCCACGCCACGCAGCAGCATCTCCCGTTGCCCGACGCGCCGATGCAATTCTCCCTCCAGTACCGCACCGCCGAAGCTGGCCAGGTCTGCTCGATGTACGTGATGTTCTATGACGCCGACGACCAATGGCTCACCGGCAAAAACCAGACCTTCGATTTCACCGGCGACGGCTCCTGGCAGACCGCCGCCCAAAAACTCGCCGCCTATCCCGAAAACGCCCGGAGCTTCTCGGTGAATCTCAATCCGCTCACCTGGACGAAGGGTGGCCAAGCCACCGGCACCGCCTGGTTCGACGACCTGCTCTTCCAGACCGCCGACGGCACCGCCGTCCTCGCCGAGGACTTCGAGCTCGCCAAACTCGAGGACCTCCAGGTGGTCTTCGACTGGACACGATGGGACGCCGCCGTCGAACGCTCCCTCGCCAAGTTCCACTTCAACACCATCGACATCAGCGTGGACGCGCTCCACTCCGCCGTCGAAATCGATGGCAAGAAGCTCGCGCGCTTCGGCGGCTACCTGGAGGGCACCCCGGAGTTCACCTACCTCCATCGGCAGTATCTCCACGGCATCCAGGAGCATCTCCGCGAAAAGGGCTGGCTCGACATGAGCTACGTCTATTGGTTTGACGAACCCACGGAGGAGGACTACCCCTACGTGATGAACGGCCTCCGCAAGCTCCGCGAGGGCGCCCCGGACCTCCGGCGCTTCCTCACCGAGCAGGTCGAGCCGGAACTCATCGGCGGACCGAACCTCTGGTGCCCCGTCTCCTACAAGACCGTCCTCTCCACCATCGCCGAACGCCAGGCCGCCGGCGAGGACTTCTGGTGGTATGTCTGCACCGGCCCCAAGATGCCCTACGCCACCCTCTTCACGGACCACCCCGCCACCAACCTCCGCGTGTGGCTCTGGCAGACCTGGCAGCACCATGTCCAGGGCGTCCTCATCTGGGCAACCACCTATTGGAATTGCGAACACCTCTACAAGGACCAGCTCCAGAACCCCTACCTCGACACCATGAGCTGGGCCGCCGGATACAACTTCGTCAAGCCCGGACAGCGCTCGCCCTGGGGAAATGGCGACGGACGGTTCTTCTACCCCCCGCTCGCCACCGTCAACCGCACGGACGACCAGCCAAACCTCGAACTCCCCGTGGACTCCATCCGATCCGAGATGCTCCGCGACGGCATCGAGGACTACGAATACTGCGTGATTCTTCAACGCCTGAGGGACGAGAAGGCCGACGTCCTCACTCCCGCCGAACTCTCCCGCATCAACGCCCTCCTCACCGTGCCCCCGCAGATTTCGCAGGACATGACGCACTTCACCCACTCCCCCGAACCCATCCTCAAGCGCCGCGCCGAAATCGGCCGCGCCATCACCGAACTCCTGAGGAAATAAGATGAAACAGCACCTCGCTCTCCTGACCCTTCTCGCGCTGGTCGCGCTGTGCGGCTGCCGCACCGTCGCCACCATTCAACCCGCCACCCTCAATCCGGAGGAATCCGCCATGTCCATGCAGAAGACCTACCAGTTCCTCAAAGACGCCGGACACTACTACCTGGCCACCGTGGACCAGGACCAGCCGCGCGTGCGACCCTTCGGCACCGCGCTCATCTATGAGGGAAAACTCTACATCCAGACCGGCCGCCGCAAGAATGTCGCCAAGCAGCTCCTCGCCAACGGCAAATGCGAAATCTGCGCGATGAAGGGCGACGAGTGGATCCGCATCTCGGGAGTCCTCGTGGACGACAACCGACGCGAACCCAAAGCCGCCATGCTCGACGCCCATCCCTCCCTCAAGGGAATGTACTCCCCCGACGACGACAACACCATGGTCCTCTACTTCCAGCCAGGCACCGTCACCTCCACCATCTGGTCCTTCTCCCACGACCCCATCGTCATGAGGTTCTGAAGGCCACCCTGACGCCACGACGTGTGCGTGAATTCTCCGTCCTGACAATTCGAGACGCAAAGAACGAGTATTATGAATCCGGAAGAAAAAGCCAGAATCATAATTGATAAACAGCTAATTGCAGCTGGCTGGGACATTGTGTCAAGGGACGAGTATGTTCCACGGAGCGCGTCGGCTGTCAAAGAAGCTCTTATGCAAGGCAACACAGAAAGTGACTATTTGCTTTTTGTGGATGATAAAGCCATCGCAGTCGTTGAGGCAAAGCCTGAAGTAAACCCGCTCGGCAAAAACGTGCAGACGCAGGCAGAAAACTACGCCCGCAATCCGCAGAGCTGGTACGGGCTGTGGTATCCGAATCAGATTCCATTGGTGTACCTTGCCAACGGGAAGAAAATCTATTTCAAAAGTATGTTGCAACAAGGTAGCGAATATATTGAGTTGTCGGAAATGCACTCTCCGAAGAAGATGCTACAGCGGATTGGCAAGTTCTCCGAGTTCGGGGCTCTCCCGCACCTTGACAAGCGTGGCCTTCGTGAATGTCAATATAGGGCAGAAACCGAATTTGAGAAATCCATCAAAGCAGGAAACAAAAAGAGTCTTGCCGTGTTAGCGACAGGCTCTGGCAAAACCTATCTTGCCTGCCTTGCAAGTTATCGGCTGCTAAACTACACGCCGGCGAAAAGAATTCTTTTCCTCGTAGATAGAAATAACCTTGCGCGCCAGACAGAAAGCGAATTCAGCACCTTTGACCGCACCGAAGGGCAACAGGAAATGAGTTCGCTGTGTGAGATCAAACGTCTGAAAAAAGAAAAAGACATCAAGGCCGATGTCGTTATCTCCACGATTCAAAAACTTTTTGCAGTTCTAACCGGCAATCCCTTGCCACCGGATGACGATGAGGATGCCGAAGATGAGAAGAACGTGTCACTGGAGGAAAATGACGATGAGAAAGTCATTAAACTTGGCGACGACCTGAAATTGCCACCCGATTATTTCCACCTCATCATCGTTGATGAATGCCATCGCTCCATCTATGGCAAGTGGCGTGCAGTACTGGACTATTTCTCTAGAGCTCACGTGCTCGGTCTTACTGCAACCCCAACTCCGGAAGCATACGCCTTTTTCAATCACAACATTATCGAAAACTACACCTATGACGACTCCGTTGTGGATGGTGTCAATGTCCCTTCCCGCATATACCGAATCAAGACACAGATTACGGAGCACGGCGGAGTGCTTCATGAAGGCACGGAGGTGACGGAAACCTCGCGGCGAACTGGCGTGGAAACAAATTACATGATGATAGACAGAGTCGACTATAATTACGTCGCTCTCGACCGCTCCGTCGTCAACCCGGACCAAATTAGAAAGGTTCTGGAGGCATACAAGAAGTCAATCTATCAAGAACTCTACCCAGACCGTGAAAAGAAATGGGAGTATATCCCGAAGACTCTCATTTTTGCCAAAGACGACAACCATGCCACGCAGATTGTGGAAATGGCAAAAGAGGTGTTCGGCAGAGAGTTCGAGAATGGCGCGGTGCCAGAGCATTTCGTCCAGAAGATCACCTATACAGCAGAGGATTCCAATGGCTTGATTCGTGACCTTAGAACGGAGAAGGATTTCCGCATCGCCGTCACCGTGACGCTGGTGGCTACCGGCACCGACGTGAGGCCACTGGAAGTCGTATTGTTCATGAAAGACGTTCATTCCGACGTGCTCTACACGCAGATGAAGGGACGCGGTTGCCGTGTCATTGACGACGATCGGCTGCGCGAGGTAACGCCCAACGCCAACACCAAAGAATGCTATTACATTGTGGACGCCGTCGGTGTGACCGAACACGAGAAGCTCATTCCGCATCCGGTGGTTACCCCCGGCCCGGGCACAAAGGTATTGACGCTCGAAAAACTGCTGGAGCGCCTCGCGCATAATGAGTTGAGCGACGAGAATCTGTGGTTGCTCCATGACTATTGCTCCACCATCAACCGGCGGTATGAAAATAACGCTTTGTTTGGACGGCATCTCGATTCCTTCATAACCAAATACGGCTTTGCACCGAAGGCGATTGCGTTCAAAATCAAGAATGCCTTCGACCACGAGACGTTGCCGCCGTATGGCAGCCCGTCGGACGAAAATTCGGAGCGAATGGCTCTAATCAAAGATCTGATTTCCAGCATTCCCGCACGACGCAAGTTATTGGAGATGCAGCGCGGCTACGTCGTCCGGACGGACAGCGATCCGGATGAACTCATCTATGCGGGCTTCTCCAAGGAGACCGCCAGAAAGTTCATTGAAAACTTTGAACGGTATCTGAATGAAAACAAGGACAGCATCGAGGCGCTGCGTATCATCTACAATTCCGAGAATACCGTGATTACGCACAGCATGTTGGTCGAACTGCGGGACCGCCTGCTGGCCGAAAACCGCCAGTACGGTGTTTACCAAATCTGGAAGAATTACCAGGTCTTGGATGACAACGGCGACGTGGATGAACTGGACATCAAAACGAACGTCAATGCGCTAACGAATCTCATCCAGATCGTGCGTTTCGCCTACAAGAAAAACCAAAAGCTTACCAGTCTGATCAAGGGCTATGCACAGCGTTTTAATCTGTATTGTGGACAGGTTCAGCGCGTCCTGACGGATGAGCAAACGGAAATCATGCGGCAGATCGCCGCGTATGTCATCAACGACGGCGCGATCTCCGTGACGGAACTCAACGAAATCGACACCGATCTCTGGCGCAGGGGCGTCATCAGTTTGACCGCTCCCGTCCTCGCCGAAGAGATGCAAACCATGGCAAGACTCTTGCTAAGAACGGCATAAGAGGCATACACGATGGCAGCAACGCAGAAAACCGAGTCCGCCCTTCTGAAGAAGGTCTGGGACATCGCCAACGTCCTGTCGGCAGCGGGCGTCGGCTTCACCGATTACATTACACAGTTGACGTATGTCCTTTTCCTGAAGATGGATAACGAAAAGGAGGCCATGGGGCTTCCCAGTTATCTGCCGGATGGTTGCAAGTGGAAAGACCTCAGCGCTCTCAGCGGAACCGATCTCGTTGATAAGTACGAGGCGATTCTAAAGGAACTCTCGCAG
>JAFYIW010000342.1 GCA_017538465.1 Victivallales bacterium | reverse complement strand
GTCTCCATCTGGCATCCCGGCCATCACGACAATCCCTTCGGGCAGCGCCTCTCGACCTACATGCTGGCCAACAAGATCGCGGACAGCTGTGTGCCGATGAGCCTCCTGTCATTGCATCCAGGCGAGGTCACCTTCAACTTCTACCGCCACGGCTTCGGCGTCTGCGAAGTCGAGATGCACTAGCTTTTTCAGCCCCGCGCAAGCGGGGCTTTTTCTTATAAGGGAAAAACTTCATTATGCCTACTGCCAAAAAGAAGGCCATTGCGCCGAAGAAGAAGGTCATCGCCGTCGGCTGCCATCCCGATGACATCGAGTTCATGATGTCGGGCACGCTCCTGATGCTCCAGAAGGCCGGCTACGAGGTCCACTACATGACCGTCGCCAACGGCTCGCTGGGGACGGACAAGCTCAGCCGCGAACAGATTGTCGCCAAGCGCCGCAGCGAATGCGTGGCGGCCGCGAAGCTGGCGGGGATGACCTACCACGAGGCCCTCTGCGACGACATCGAGGTGTTCTACACCTACGACCTCATCTGCAAGGTCGCCGAGGTCATCCGCGCGGTGGATCCGGACATCGTGCTCACCCATGGCCCCTACGACTACATGGAGGACCACGTCTGCACCGGGCGTCTGGCGGTCACGGCGGCCTTCTGCCGCGGCATGACCAATCTGCGGTGCCGCCCGGATCACCCGGCCACCCTCAAGGAGGTCGCGGTGTACCACTCGATGCCCCATAGCCTCACCGACCCGCTGCGGCGGCCGGTGATTCCGGAACTCTACGTGAACATCTCCTCCGTGATGAAGATGAAGGAGGACATGCTGCGCTGCCACGCCTCCCAGAAGGAATGGCTGGATGTCTCGCAGGGCAACGACGCCTACATCGAGGAGCTGACTTTCCGCGCCAAATACTTCGGCAAGATGTCGGGGAAGTTCCCGGAGGCCGAGGGCTGGATCCGTCACAACCATCTCGGCTTCGGGGCCGAGAATTTCAACCCGCTGCTGAAGGACCTGGGCAAGAACGCCTTCATGACGCCGCGGGAGAGCAATCCTTTCTTGAATTAGTTCCAATTTTACTGTTCATTAGGAGAAGACATGTCTAAATTTGGAGTTCGCGAATACGCATTGGGCGTCCAGCATCTGCTGGCGATGTTCGGTTCGACAGTGCTGGTGCCGCTGATCACGGGGCTCTCTCCGGCGGTGGCCCTCTTCACGGCGGGCGTGGGGACTTTGCTCTTCCACTTGTGCACCAAGGGCATCGTGCCGGTCTTCCAGGGCTCCAGTTTCGCCTACATCACTGCCTTGTGCATCATCATCAAGGATTATGGCATTCCCGCCGCGCAGAGCGGCATCATGGCGGCGGGACTGGTCTATCTGGCGCTGGCGGTCATCGTCTATTGCATCGGACCGGACCGTCTGCGGGAAATCCTGCCGCCGATTGTGACCGGACCGGTCATCATCGTCATCGGTCTCTCGCTGACCGGCGTGGGCGTGAAGGACGCCTTCGGCTTCGGAAGCGAGTGCGTCTTCGACCTGAAGGCCCTGCAGAACCTCTGCATCGCGATCTTCGTCTTCGCGGTCGTGATGTTCGGGATGAACACGCGGAAACGCCTCTTCAACATGGTGCCGATTCTGCTGGGCATCCTGCTGGGGTATGTGCTCTGCTGTGTTCTGCACCTCTGCGGCTCCTTCCAGATGGACTTCACGCCGGTTCGCGATGCGCCCTGGCTGAACCTCCCGTTCATCGGCGACAAGTTCGACTGCGCCCAGATCGGCAATCCCTTCACCATGCCGCAATTCAACCTCACCGCCATCCTGATGCTTGCGCCCATTGCGCTGGTGACCTTCATGGAGCACGTGGGAGACATCACCACCAACGGCGCCGTGGTCGGGAAAGACTTCTTCAAGGACCCCGGACTGCACCGCACGCTGCTGGGTGACGGCATCGCGACCTTTGTGGCCGGTCTGCTGGGCGGCCCCGCCAACACCACCTACTCCGAGAACACCGGCGTGCTGGCCACCACCAAGAACTACAACCCCGCGCTGCTGCGAATCGCCGCGGTCTTCGCGATTCTGCTGGGGCTCATCGGAAAATTCGGCGCCGTGCTGCGGACCATCCCCGCGCCGGTCAAGGGCGGCATCGAGCTCATCCTCTTCGGGATGATCGCCTCCGTCGGCATCCGCACCATCGCCGAGGCCAAACTGAACATGGCCAGCACCCGCAACCTCTGCATCATGGGCAGCGTGCTGTGCGCCGGCATCGGACTGGGCGCCATCAACGGCATCAGCCTGACGATTTGCGACATCCCGGTGAACATCTCCGCGCTCTTCGTGGCCACGGTGGTCGGCGTCATCATGAATTACCTCATTCCCCAAGACTTCGACCAGCGCATCCAGCCTAAAGCCGGCGACAAAAAATAGCACGGGGGTATCAAAATGGCAAACGGCACGCTTCATCTGATGGATCACCCGCTGATCCTCCACAAGATCTCCATGCTGCGCGATGTGCGCACCAACACCAAGGACTTCCGGCAGCTGGTCAGCGAAATCGCGCTGCTCATCGGCTACGAGGCCACCCGCGACCTCCAGCTCACCGACATTGAAATCGAGACTCCGCTGACCAAGACGACCGGCAAGCAGATCACCAAGCAGGTCTGCCTGGCCCCCATCCTGCGCGCCGGTCTGGGGATGGTGGACGCCATGCTGGAGCTCATTCCCGCCGCCAAAGTCGGCCATATCGGCCTCTACCGCGACCACGAGACGCATCAGCCCGTCGAATACTATTTCAAGATGCCGCCGGATGTCGCGGAACGCGTGGTCATTCTGCTGGATCCCATGCTCGCCACCGGCGGTTCCGCCTCCGCGAGCATCGACGCGCTCAAGAAGCGTGGCGTGAAGCGAGTCAAGATGATCAACATCATCGGGGCCCCCGAGGGCGTCGCCGTCATCCGCAAGAACCATCCGGACGTGGACATCTATCTGGGAACCCTCGACGAGTGCCTCAACGAAAATGCCTACATCCTGCCCGGCCTCGGCGATGCCGGCGACCGCCTCTTCGGGACGCTGTAAGTGACTTAGTTACTACTTTGTAATGAAGTAATTGTTGTATTTTTTGCGGGGATTATGGCGGCAACTTGCTTTTTGCTCTGTACTGGCTTCACTGGTCATGGGACGCCTGGGGCACTTTCGTCTTGCTTTCCATTTGTCCTGGATGTCCCAATCGTCCCGGAGGTCTCATTTGTTCCTTCCCGGCAAGTTAAGGATATAATTCCCGAGAAAGTTTGATGGTGTTGTGCGGAAATTCATTTGGAGGGGAAAATGATTGTCATTTCCAGCGGAGAAGTCAGCAGCGGCATTGGGAAAGTCAGTAGCGGCGGTTCATTTCTTTACTTTGAGTCGATAGATGAGCTCTATGTCCTGAGCGGCGGAATTGCCGAAGACACCACGGTAAGCGGCGAAATAAGCTGGGATGGTGAAATCTATGGTGGCAACATGTATGTTAATAGAGGCGGAGTCGCAAACGGCACTGACGTTGCCGATGGTTTTCTGACCATCTCCAGCGGTGGAATCGCCAACAATACTACTCTTCATTATGGTTACATGACCATCTTAAAAGGTGGCATAGCGAATAGTAATGATTTGTATTATTCAGGAAGCATGTATGTATGCAGTGGGGGGACGGCAAACGTAAACTCTGTGGATAATCACGGATGGCTATCTGTCGGAAATGGCGGAGTTGCCTCCAATACGACGGTAAATGCCGAAGGATTTATTATCGTCGAGGGCGGCGGAACGGCTACGGACATTACCATGATGTCAAAAGCACATCTGCGAGCAACTATTGCCCCTGACACCTTCCTCAAGGGCACCTCCTTAGGTTCCGCTTTCCTCATTGAAAATGGATATGTGTCCCATTTCCAAATCAATTCAGGCAATTCCATTTCTGTGATGAGTGGAGTTTCCGCAGAGGACATTGCAGTTAATAATCAAGGGTATTTTTCGGTTGCCAGTGGTGGGACTGCAATCAATGTGAATGTTGTCAACGGCGGACGCTTGAATGTCACCGTAGCTCCCGACACCTATATTCAAGGGACTTTTGGCGGTAGAGAATTTCTCGTTGACAATGGTCATGTGTCAGGATATGCCGTCAGCTCTGGTGTTTCCCTAGTCATTTCCGCTGGCAGGTCAGCGACCGACATAGCCGTTAAATCTGGCGGGAGAATGTTGGTCTCCAGCGGAGGGAGCGCCGTCAATGTCATCGTGGACAATGGCGGGGTGCTGGATGTGGCGATTGCCCCCAACACATATATCCAGGGCACCTCCGGGGGGGTGGAGTTTTTGGTCGCAAACAATTTTGTTTCCAGATTCACCATTGCCTCCAGAGGTTCACTGGCGATTTCCCAAGGTCATTCTGCGACTGATTTGACCGTCAAGTCAGGTGGGACGTTGTTTGTTTACAGCGGCGGCACTGCAACAGGTCTCACCGTCAGCAACGGTGGAGTATTAATTGCAACCGTAGCCCAAGATACTTACATTCAAGGAACTTCGGATGGTTCGGCCTTCAGAGTCGACAATGGCTATGTCTCAGGATATAATATTGCCGGTTGGGGGGACAGGCTGCATGTCAGCAGTGGCGGCACTGCCGAAAACACAATGATTGCCAACGGCTCCATGTATGTCAACGGCAATGGCCTGGCAAACGAGACCGTTGTTCAAGGAAGAGGAGGACTGTTTGTCAAAGACAGTGGCACCGCAAGCAACACCACCGTCAATTACGGCACGCTTCATGTTTACAGTGGTGGCAGCGCCGAAAATGTCCAGGTCAACCTTGGCGGTTCGATATCTGTTTACAGTGGCGGGCAGGTTTCCGAACTCATCGAGAATGGCGGATTTGTCGAAATCGCAGATGGGGCTGAAGTCATCTTCAAATCCAATACAATAGCTAAATTGGAAATAGGCGAAGATCAGTCGGCAACCCTGCATTCCAATACAACCGCAGTCAATGTCATTGTCCATGAAAGTGGAAGCCTTTATGTCGAAAATGGAGGGAAGGCTCTAAATATAATAGAGAACGGCGGTTATGTTTCATGCGCAGCAGATGCCGACGTGGCTTTTGTTCCGAATGTCATAAGTGGTTTGTTTTTGCTCAACGAGGCGGCAAGTGCCACGCTTCACTCAGGAACCACGGCAGTTGATTTAGAACTATTTGGCGGGCGGCTAGATGTCTTTAGGGGCGGAGTTGCAGAGAATACTACTCTGGACTTTGACACGGCGGATGATTATTGGGAAGGCGGCTATATGATGGTCCATAGTGGCGGCCTGGCAAAAAACACCGAGATAAAAGATGATAGCGTATTGAATATCCGCAACGGCGGGGTTGCGACTGGCACCACGGTCCAGGGCGGATATTTTTGGGTGGGCAGTGGAGCTTCTGCGGCATCTACCACTGTTTCCTACGGCATTATCGGTGTCTTGAGTGGCGGAACGGCAACCGGCCTCGCCATAATGTCAGATGGTTCGCTGGAAGCCACCGTCGCTCCCGACACTTACATCCAGGGAACCTCGGCGGGTTCGGCATTCCTATTTGACAATGGCTATGTCTCAGGATATACTATTGCCGGTTGGGGGGGCAGGTTGGATGTCAGCAGCGGCGGGACGGCGCTCGACATTACCGTTACTTCTCGTGGAAACCTGTCTGTCTCCAGTGGCGGAACGGCTGCCAACATTCAGGTCCAAAGGGGCGGAGGATTAGATATTGTGGTCGCTCCCGACACTTATGTACAAGGGGTGTCGGCGGGAGCCGCGCTTCTTCTCGAAAATGGTTTGCTTTCTGACTATACTGTCGAAAATGGTTCAATGTCCATCATAGGCGGTGGAACGGCAAGCAGCATTATGGTAAATTCCGGGGGACGTCTGTTTGTGTCAAGCAACGGGACACTCAAGCAGGCCGCCATCAACTTTGCTGGCAGCCTAACGGTGTCAGGAGGCGGGACGCTCGAACAAGCCACCGTCAACTCTTCAGCAAGCCTATTTGTCTCCAGCGGTGGAACGGCAACGGGCATTACCATGGAAAGCGGCGCGTACTTGTCTGTTGTCGTGGCGCCTGACACCCTGATACAGGCTGTGTCGGCCGGAAGAGCCATCAATGTCAAGGATGGCATCGCCATTGGCTTGACGGTTGAAAGTGGTCGGATTGACGTCCGCAGCGGTGGTTTGGTGGACAACACCACAGTCTGTTCCAACTATTTGGATGTAAATAATGGTGGTGTCGCATCCAATACTATGGTTGAGAATGGGTCAATGTATGTCTCTAGCGGGGGCTTTGCTGTAAATACCACGGTTCATGCCGCTGGTCGAGTGTATGTCAATGGGGGGGTGACAAGTGACAATTGGATTCAAGCAAATGGCATGATGTATATCAATTGGGAGGGAGCAGTAGCATCTGGCACGGTGGTCGATGCCAACGGCTCCCTGGTCGTCTCAAGCGGTGGCACGGCCAACAAAACCGTTTTGCTTGAAAATGGAGTGCTTTTCAATCGAAGCGGCGGTCTTGTCACGAATCTTCAGTTGCATTCTGGCGCCCGAATCGACTCCCTGCTTGAAAACACCGGTGACGACATCGCGCAAATCTCGGTCTTAAGTGGCAATGTTGCGTACGAAGTGGTGTCTGGCGGTGTCTGGAAAGGAGAGCTGATGGTCGGTAAGGATACCCAGGTCACGGGAGTGGCCGGGGCTTTCACTCTCAAGACCGTAGAGTCTGGCAGTTGCACGGTGACTGGCAGCGACTTGAGCCAGGTGGAGTTCTCGCTGGAACCAGGGAGCGTCGTCAATCTCTCCGGCAACTATTTTGGAACAACAGACATCGATGCCATCTACAAGACCTACGGTTTCTCGCGGGACTCCATCATCATTGACGATGTTCTGCTTACGAACCCGACGACGAGTTTCAATGTCACTGTTTCTGGATTGAAGCAAAATACCTTTGGCCTCGACACCAGAACTCTAACCTTGCTGTTCAGCCATGATGTCGATGAAACGACAGTTACCGACAATTCGTTCCAGTTAATATCTCCTGACGGCACGCCAGTTTCCATCACCTCCTGGTCGCTCTCCGGCAAAACTCTGAAGCTCAATTTCGAAAGCCTTGCAGAGGAAGGCAGATATAAGTTGCTTTTTGCCGATGCCATCAAAGATGTCAACGGTGACGTTCTGGAGTCTATACATTCCTCGTCGGCATCGGCCGAGGGCTGGGCGGAATTGCTGACCTTGCGGGCGGACTTCACGCCACTGCGCGTGGTTTCGATTTCCCCCGAGGGAGATTTCGCCGGAACACTGAAAGAGTTCAGGGTGACATTCTCCGAAGCCGTGGACAGAACAAATGTCGCGAAAAACGTGATACTGACCGGTCCCAATGGCATGGACATAGAGCCCTCGTCCTTCACCATTGCCAACGGCACGGCGGTGTTCACCTTGTCTCCCCAGATTGCATACGGTCAATATACCATTACCGTTTTGCCGGAAATGTCCGACTTGGCCGGCAACATGCTGGACCAAAACAATAATGGCATGCCAGACGAGGCGGCGGATGAATTCACTGCCAACTTTACGATTGCCGATGTTGACCTGAAAGTCTCCGAGGTCCAGTTGAGTTCCTCCGAATTGATGCCAGGCGAGTCGCTGACGGTCAGCTGGAAAGACTACAACAATGGCGGCTTTGCCCTCGTG
>JAFYIW010000341.1 GCA_017538465.1 Victivallales bacterium | reverse complement strand
TGAAACCCTTCTCGTAGAACTTAATTGCCTTGATCTCCATGTTTTCCTCCGTGATGTTGGAATGGTTGAAAAAGTTTCTTGTGTTCTAATTTCGCATAATATATCGCTTGATAAAAACATTTTCAGCATGGACACTCTCTTTTTTGCGTTACAGAGCGATTTTTCTCGGATATAGGAACGGGGGTCGAGGCACGTTGAACAGGTTGAAACGGCCTTGACGAAAAAAGGCGTTTTGCGACCTACGGCTAACTGCCTTGTTTACGGCACATTAACAGTGGGCTAAAGTCAAAACATAAACTTAGATTTCTGCCGTCAGGGAACACAGCGTCAGGGAAAAAAGATTTTAACAACGACTTTTCTTGGTTTATGGCATTATTCAAATATTGAGTGATATATTATTATCAATTAAGTCATAATTTTGGGAACAAATCTGATTTTTCTCTGTCATAGAAATAAAACCGAATTGATAGTCAATTTGGAAAACAACCAATAGGAGAAGAGCTAATGAAGAAAATTCTCGCAGTCCTCGCCCTGACAATGCTCGTCGCGAGTTGTGTTTGTACTAAGGGAAATGCATTCAATTGTTGCAAGAAGAAATCGGTCTGTTGTGCCAGTACGGCTTGCTGTTGCCAGAAAGCTGACTGCTGCAAAGACGGCGCGCCCTGCTGTCAGGACGGCGCGGCGTGCTGCAAACCTGCCTGTTGCAAAGACGGCGCGGACTGCTGCAAACCTGCCTGTTGCAAAGACGGCGCGGCGTGCTGCAAACCCGATTGCTGTCAGGACGGCGCGGACTGCTGCAAACCTGCCTGTTGCAAAGACGGCGCGGCGTGCTGCAAACCCGACTGCTGCCAAGACGGAGCCGACTGCTGCAAATAACCTAACCTAACGGGCAATTCCGGCCTCCCTTCTAATGCCTTAAGGGAGGCCTTTTTTGTTCTTTATACGCTTGCAAGCGTCATTATAAAATAAAGCCGATGTAAAAAACGAAATGGCTTGTGGGGCCGATTGTCCCCTATCAATTGGCATTCCGCAGGGGAAAGTATTTTCCCATGCTATAAAGTTCTTTCCCGTATTTCTTAGGCATGCAATCCCGCAACTGCGTTCAGGAATTACTACTTTCCCTGCTTCGCCAACGCCTTGTGATAGATAGGGCCAACAAATTGATTGAGCGGGAAACTCCTCTCCAGTCCGGCGAAGACGAATTCCGTAGCTGTCAAGAACGCCTCCTTGACCGATGCCCCCTTCGCCAGTTCCGCTGTGACACACGCGGAAAAAGAGCAACCTGCCCCGTGGGTCCAAGCCGTGTTCACCTTGGGCTTCTCGACAATCGTGAATTCCTTCCCGTCATACAACAGATTGACCGCCTTGTCCGGGAAAATCCGCGCCGCCTTGATGATAACATTCTTGGTCCCATGAGCCTGGATGTGGAGCGCATTTTCCTTGAGGTCCTCCAAAGTCTCAGGCTCGTCCATGCCGGAGAGCTGCGCGGCTTCGAAGGTGTTCGGGGTCACTACTTCGGCTATCGGAAGCAGATGTTTAATCATGGCGGCCGTATTCTCGGGGAAAAGTGGCTGCCCTGCTCCTTTGCACACCATGACAGGATCGACCACCAAGTGCTCCACCTTCTTGTCCTTGAGAAAACTACCCACAAGTTCAATTATCCCTGCGGTCGGAAGCATGCCTGTCTTCACGGCAGCCGCCCCAATTCCGGGAAACACGGTGGGCAACTGAGCACGTATGTCATCCACGGGCACCGGCATCACAATGTGATGCCAGGTCTCAGGCTGCATCGCAACCAGAACAGTCACGACACTCATGCCATAAACATCGCGTTCCTGGAAGGTCTTCAGGTCTGCCTGTATCCCAGCACCGCCGCTGCAGTCAGACCCAGCAATCGTCAACACTTTTTTTGGCTCCACAGTCAACTCCTCATGTTCGTCCCTCTGAACCGGATCAATTCCGGCTTCAGAGACACTCAGCATCTTCAAAACCAATTCTTCAACAACCCCTTATTCGATGTGCAACTTCCGGTGCACATAACACAATCTTTTTAATCGTGATTTATTGAAAAAATAATATAATATACTATATTTTGCGAATATTACAATCACAATTAGATAAATTGTGATTAAAATACACTTTGGGTGCCCCCAGTCCCGGTGGCCATAGCGAGTGCCGCCATGACCTTTTCAGCGGGGAAACGATCATTCCACATGCCTCAGCACCTGCAAGGAGAAAAGAGAAAATGGCAATCATCATCAATGGAGAAAAGGTTGAGGCGGCAGGCAAGACGCTGGCCGATTATCTAAACGGGGCGGGCTATGACACGCGCGGCATCGCCGTTGAGCGAAACGGTGAAATCGTGCCAAGATCACGGTATGCCTCAACTCTCCTGCGGGACGGCGACAGGATAGAACTTGTCCACTGTGTGGCGGGCGGCTGAGTAAAACATAGGCTACCGATGCGTCATTTAGTGCAGATTGGACAAACTAACGACAGGAGATTCATCATGAACATCGACAGGAACACGGCGGTTGCGTTGTTGCGGAAATACAACCAGGATCCCTTCCACCTGCGCCACGCCTGGACGGTGGAGGCGGTCATGCGCCATTTCGCCGAAAACAGCGGTTTTGCGGAAGAGGCGGATTTCTGGGGTATCGTTGGTCTGCTGCATGACATCGACTTCGAGAAGTACCCCGAGGAACATTGCAGAAAGGCCCCTGCCCTGCTGGCGGAGATAGGTGCGCCGCAGCCGCTCGTCCACGCCGTATGTTCCCATGGCTGGAACCTGACCGTTGATGTCAGGCCCGAGCATTTCATGGAGAAGGTGCTCTATGCCACTGATGAATTGACCGGACTCATCTGGGCCTGCGCCCTCGTCCTGCCCTCAAAAAGCGTGAAGGATTTGCAGCTGAAAACCATCCGCAAGAAGTACCGCAACGAGAAGTTCGCGGCAGGCTGTTCGCGGAAAGTCATTGAGGCGGGGGCGGAGTTGCTTGGCTGGACGCTGGATGAATTGCTTGAGAGAACGCTGACCGCCATGCAGGCAACGGCGGACGAAGTTGAATTGCTGACCGCGTCTGGAGAAAGGCAATGAAGATACTGGTCCGGACGAGCGGCGAAGTGAACTCTGCCGAACTTCGGGAGAAACTGGACAGACTTAAGGAGTATCTGTGCGGACTGGGTTCGCTGGCGGTCGGCTTTTCGGGCGGTGTGGATTCATCCTTTCTAGTGGCCGTTGCGGCGGAAACGCTGGGGGACAAGGCGATAGCAGTGACAGGGGTCGATGCTTCAGTACCACAACGGGAGGTGGACGAGGCAACAGCTTTCTGCAAGGAGAGAGGCATCAGGCATTTTGTCTGCAAAGTCAATCCATTGGCTGAGGAGGGATACAGGCACAACAGTCCTGACAGGTGCTATTTCTGCAAACGTGGCATCTTCTCGGAAGTCATGCGTATCGCAAGTGAAAACGGGATTCAGTATTCGGCAGAAGGTTCCAATCTGGATGATATTGGAGATTACCGGCCTGGTCTGCGTGCCGTCGCGGAACTTGGGGTGAAAAGCCCGCTTCGTGAAATGGGCTTGCGTAAATCTGAAATCCGCTTGCTGTCCAAAATGATGGGGCTTTCCACCTGGAACAAGCCGTCATACGCCTGTCTTGCATCGCGTTTCGTCTATGGCGAGGAAATCACTGAAGAAAAACTGCGAATGATTGATCAGGCCGAGCAGTTTTTGATTGAACATGGCTTTCTGGATGAACGCGTCAGACTGCACGGAAGAATGGCCAGAATAGAGATTCCTCCAGATGACATTGCAAGGCTTGCCGCAGACGGCATTCGCCAGGAGGTCTGCGAGGAGTTCAGAAAAATCGGCTTTCAGTTCGTCACTCTGGACATGGCTGGATACCGCATGGGAAGCATGAACTCTACGCTTCCCAATAAACCGTCAGACAATTCATGACATAGGAGATAAAATTAAATGTACAAAAAAGATACAGTATGCGTTCATCCGACACGATGTCCAAAAGCGGCTTATGGCGCTGTCGCGACACCGATTTTCCAGTCGGCGACATTTGCGCACGAGGGGGTGGACATTGAATCAGAATACAGTTATTCGCGTCTGCAAAATCCCACCCGCGCCACATTGGAGAGCAGAGTCGCGGAACTGGAGGGCGGTGTGGACGCAATTGCTTTCGCAAGCGGCATGGCGGCGGAGGCCACGCTGATGAATCTATTTGAGTCCCAAGGGCATATCATCGCCAGCGATGACCTTTACGGCGGCACGTTGCGGCTGTTTCGGCACATTTCAAGCCCTGCTGGAGTTCGGTTCAACTTCATGGACACGACATCGTCGGAAAACATCCGCAAGGCATTGCAGAAGGACACAAGGGCTGTCTATGTGGAGACGCCCAGCAACCCCACGATGAAGGTCACGGACATCGCCGCTGCGGCTGAAATCGCACATTCGGCAGGGGCGCTCCTGATTGTGGACAACACGTTCCTTTCACCGCTTTTCCAACGTCCACTGGAACTGGGCGCGGACATCGTCATCCATAGTGGCACCAAATACCTCGGCGGACACAACGACACGCTGGCTGGTTTTCTGGTGGCGAGGGACAAGGAAATCTCGGAGAAACTGAGGTTTTACGCAAAGACCGTCGGAGCAAGCCTGGCACCGTTTGACTGTTTCCTCCTTGAACGCGGCATCAAGACGCTTGCCGTCCGTCTTGAGAAGCAGGCGGCGAATGCAGAGAAAATCGCGCATTGGCTGCGGCTTCGTCCTGAAGTGCGGAAGGTCTATTATATTGGATTCCCCGACCATCCAGGCTATGAAATCACCAGACGCCAGTGCTCAGGCTTCGGCGGGATGCTCTCCCTTGAAGTGGACTCGCCCGAAACCGCCAGAAAAGTCCTGCGCGAGGTGAAACTCTTCCAGTATGCGGAGAGCCTCGGAGGCGTGGACAGCCTCATCACCTACCCGATGTGCCAGACGCACGCAGATGTCCCAGAAGCGGAACGATTTAGGCGTGGGATTAATGACCGCTTCCTCCGCATCTCCGTCGGCATCGAAAACGCCGATGACCTCATCGAGGACCTCCGCAAGGCATTGGAGAATCAAGCATGACATACGATTTCGACCAAATCATCCCCCGAAAACACACGAACAGCCTCAAGTACGATTTCGCAAAGGAACGCGGCAAGCCCGATGACCTGTTGCCGATGTGGGTGGCGGACATGGACTTCCAGGCACCGCCCGCCGTGCGGGAGGCCCTCGCAGAGAAGGCCGCGCATGGCATCTTCGGATATTCCGACCCAGACGAAGCCTATTTCGAGGCTCTTGCACACTGGTTCGGCATACGTCACAACTGGATAATCGATCCGCACACGGCGGTCCTCGCCCCAGGCGTCGTGTTCGCCATCTGCACCTTGATCCGCTGCCTCACGCGACAAGGTGACGCTGTCCTAATACAGGAACCCGTCTATTACTGCTTCAAAGCCGCCATCAGGGACAACGAACGCAAGGTCGTCATCAATGAACTGCTCTTCGACGGACGGCAATACCGCATTGACTTCGAGGACTTTGAGCGGAAAATTATCGGAAACAAGGTGAAGCTGTTCATTCTATGCAGTCCCCACAACCCTGTGGGCCGCGTGTGGACAAGGGACGAACTTGAACGGCTGGCGGAAATCTGCCTGCGTCACGGCGTATTTGTCGTGGCGGATGAAATCCATGAGGACTTCGTCTATCCTGGAAATCATCACACCGTCTTCGCGACACTCTCCGATGAAGTGGCGGACAACTGCGCTGTCTGCACCGCGCCCAGCAAGACCTTCAACCTCGCCGCCCTGCACAATGCCAATATCTTCATTGCCAATGCGCAGACGCGCCATGCGTTCCAGCGTGAATTGGAGGCGGAGGGCTTCAGCCAGTCCAATATCATGGGGTTGGTCGCTTGCCAAGCGGCCTATCAATACGGCGCGGAATGGCTGGATGAACTCCTCGACTATCTAGAAGGCAACATCGCGCTCATGCGCGAAACCCTACGCACCCGGATGCCCAAGGTGCAACTTGTCGAGCCAGAAGGGACCTACCTCCCTTGGGTGAACTTCTCAGGCCTCGGCTTAAGCGTTCCTGAACTGGATTGCCTCATCGTCGAACGCGCAAAACTCTGGTTGGACGGCGGAACTATCTTCGGCGCAGGAGGCGCTGGATTCCAACGATTCAACATCGCCACCCCGCGTGCCATACTGCGGCAGGCGCTCTCGCAACTTGAGAGCGCCGTCAATCAAATCTCGTAAGTCAGGAATTCGGCCTCCCTGAACTCCACGCTCTCATTGCGCTTGAACTGGAGTTCTGGCATCTTGGCGCTGACGCGCGTCTGCGAAGGGACTGACTTGGTCACGAAGGCGTTGCCGCCAATCACCGCGCCACCGCTGATGACCGTCTCGCCGCCAAGGATAGACGCGCCTGAATAGATGGTCACGTCATCCTCAATGGTCGGATGCCTCTTCTTTCCCTTCAGTTGCTGGCCGCCACGCGTTGACAATGCGCCGAGCGTGACTCCTTGGTAGATTTTCGCGTGCTCACCAATTTCCGCCGTCTCGCCGATGACAATGCCCGTGCCGTGGTCGATGAAGAAATACCGCCCCAGTTTCGCGCCAGGGTGGATGTCAATCCCCGTGAGGCTGTGCGCGTGCTCCGTCATCACGCGAGGTATCAGCGGAACTCCAAGAACATACAGTTCATGGGCGATTCGGCTGGTCATTATTGCATAAATACCTGGATACGAAGAAATTATTTCATCTCGGCTAAACGCGGCAGGATCCCCCTCGAAGGCGGCCTCAATGTCCGTGGCAAGATATTCCCTTATTTTCGGTATGGCGGCGAGAAAGGCATCCACGACCTCCTCGCTGTGCTTCTGCACCACATCGTCAGGGGCATCGCGGTATTCGTCTTTGAAGAGACGGAGCGTCTTCGCGACCTGCTCCAGAAGCGTCTCGCGAATCTCCTGGAGCAACTGCCCCGTGTAGAAACGGATATTGTCGCTCCGCAGTTCCTTCTCGTCAAAGAAGCCAGGGAAGATGACGCACTGCAATTTCCTCAGTGCCTCCAGAATCAGATGGCGCTTCGGGAAATGCCTCTCCCCTATCTTGCCGATGTGCGGATGCTGTACATAGCTGTCCAGCACTGCATCCAGCACATCATCTATCGCTTGTCCCATGAGAATCCTCCTTGACTACCCGACCAGACGCTTCAGAGCCTCGACCAGCAAGTCGATTTCCTCTGGCGTGTTGTAGAACGCGAGTACAGGGCGCACCGTGCCCTCCAGTCCATAATGGCGAAGGATTGGCTGCGCGCAATGATGCCCTGCCCGGACCGCGATGCCCTGACTGTCCAGATACTTTCCGACGGACACGATGTCGTGGTTGTCCAGCACGAACGACAGCACGCCTGACTTGTCCCGCGTGGTTCCGATGAGATGTAGCCCTGGGATTGCCGCCAGCCGTTCCATGCCGTATTGCGTCAATTCATGCTCGTAGGCGGCGACATTCGCCATGCCAATCTGCATCATGTATTCGAGCGCCGCGCCCAGGCCGACCGCGTCAGCAATGCTGCCGGTCCCCGCCTCGAACTTGTTCGGCGCAGACTGGTAAACAGTGCGCTCGAACGTCACGTCCGCGATCATGTTGCCGCCGCCCTGGTAGGGCTGCGCCTCCTCAAGTGCATCGCTCTTGCCATAGACGGCTCCGATTCCGTTGGGGCCAAATATCTTATGCCCCGAAAACACATAGAAGTCAGGGTCAAGAGCAGTCACGTTGACGGGGATGTGCGCGACGGACTGTGCACCGTCAATCAGGATGCGGACACCATGCGCGTGCGCGATGGCGACGAGTTCCGCAACGGGAGTGACCGTGCCAAGAACATTGGAGACATGGGTGACCGACACGAATTTCGTATGCGAATTAAAGAGCTTCGTGTATTCGGAGAGGATGAGCTGCCCGTCGGCGTCCACGGGAATGACCCGCAGTTTCGCGCCGGTCGCCGCCGCAATCATCTGCCAGGGCACGATGTTCGCGTGGTGCTCCAGCAGGGAGACGATGATCTCGTCGCCGGGCTTCAGCAACGGCCGCACATAGCTCTGCGCGACCAGGTTGATGCCCTCGGTGGTGCCGCGGACGAACACGATGTCCCGCGCATTGCGTGCGCCGAGGAACTTCGCCACGGTCGAACGCGCGTTTTCGTAGGCGTCGGTCGAACGTGCGGCGAGTTCATGCGCGCCGCGGTGCACGTTGGAATTCTCGTGCAGATAGTAGTGCGAGATGCGGTCGATGACCTGTTTCAGGCGCTGCGTGGTGG
>JAFYIW010000340.1 GCA_017538465.1 Victivallales bacterium | reverse complement strand
GTAGGGGGCATAGCCGACCGTGCCGCAAATCGACTTCGCCGTCGGGAAAACCGCCGTGTTCGGAATCTGCCCCGCCACCGAGAAACTCACCAGTGTCGGCGGATGGGCATGCACAATCGCCCGCACGTCCGGACGCAACTTATAGATATCGCGGTGGAAGGGAAACTCGCTGGAGGGCTTGTGCGGACCAAGCATCTTGCCGTCCGGCTTCACGCAGACAATGTCCTCGCGCCGCAGCGTGCCCTTGTCGATGCTCGCCGGGCTAATCCAGATATTCCCCTCGGCGTCCAGAATCGAGAGATTCCCGCCGCTGGTGGTGGTCAGCCCATTGCCGTAGATGCGCCCCATCAATTCCACAATCTGGTCACGGGGATGCATATAAGTCAGGTTTTCCATGTTTTCTCCTAGGTTGACAATTCCTTACAGCAGTATAGGGGATGATCGACTAACCCAGGCAAAAACGAGTCAGTGCCGGGCAACTCCTTCGGCGCCTGCTCGTCTTCAACCGTAGATTTCATTGATGATGGCGGGGTCCTTGCCAATCATCTCCAGATAACGGGCGAGGAGACGACGTGCGGAGCCCCATTCGGTGTTGGGGCTCATGCAGCTGAAGAACTCGTAGGTGATGATGCGCTCGACCAGCGGCGAGGCCTCCTGGAGCTTCATGTACAGCGAGCGGTAGTCCGCCTGGCGGAAGACCTCCGGAGGTTCGCCGTGCCCGGGGAACGGCCGCTGGAAGGTCTCGATGTTGCTCCACAACTCGATATTGCATTTGCGGAAGAGCTCGCCGACCTTCTCGTACCACACCTTCAGACCGTTGTCACCGATGACGCCATTGGAGCACTCCGGCGCGGTGATCTTGTCCTGCGGCGCGCAGTAGTCGAGCAGCCCGGCGACCTTCTCGAAGAAGTAGCGGCCATAGATGTCCACCCAGGTGTCTGGATTGTAGCGGGTCTTCATGTCGCCCATCGGTCCGCCGAAGCTGGGGGACATGAAGGTCTTCATGGCCGGGAAATTCTTCCTGGCATAGACGAGCACCTCGCGGCAGATGTCCAGGAAGTTGAAGTGCCACGGCAATGCCTCCAGGCTCACGTAGATGCCCTGCAGACAGGGATGGCCGGCGTATTTGGCCATCACGCGGTCGTAGTAGCGCTTCGTGTCGTCGATTTCCTTGAGCCAGTCGCCGCTGTAGAGGTTGGTGATGCCGATGGGGCCGCCCAGGAAGAGCCGCATGCCGTATTTGTCGGCCAGGCGGAAGACCATGTCCAGCAGGCATTCGTCCTCCGGCCAGGTGGTGGAGCGGGGGTCCTCGGCGGAGAGATGCACGCCGTCGCGCTCATGCTCGGTGCGGATGACGAAGATTTGGTCCATGCCCATCGCCTTCATCATCTGGAAATCCTGCTCCCATTCCTTCAGACCGGCGTTCACGATGCCGGTGTCGGAGATGAGCATGTTGACAAATGTGCCGGTGATCGGCTTCAGGGGGACGTTGTGTAGCATGGCGGTAATTGGAATGGAGTTTCAGTGGAAGAGAATCGAAAGTTTTGGGGATGAACAACGACTGGCCTCAGGGAAGAGCTTCCTCCAATGCATCGGGCCCGGCAATTCGCGGCGTCACGGTCCAGTCCATCTCCATGGCGCGCTTGAAATCGATTTCCTCGATATAGACGCAGTTCAACTCCTCGATGCGGTTGAAGATGAAAAGGGTATTCTTGTCCTCGTCGAGGAATTCGCGTCCCAGGCGGGAATCCCATATCTTTTGGAATTTTTCCATGTGCGGGAACTTCGAGAAGGAAATCTCGTCGTTCTTCACCACGGGCTTGTATTGTTGCGCGTCCGTGGCATAAACGTCCCCGCCGGCATGGACCAGGTAATGCGCACGGATATACGGGCCGGTGGAAATTTTGGCGGTGAAGAGCCGGATGAGGTCGTCGGGCGCCAAAATGGCGACCGCCACGCCAATCTTGTTGGAATCGTTGTCGTAGATGGGCGAGGAGCAGCCGATGATAATGCGGTTTTTCACGCGGACGGAAAGGAAAGGCGGAGTCCAGACTGCAGTTCCCATCTTGGCCCGGTTCATGCCATACTGATACCAGACCGACGTGGTCACATCATAGTCCACAGGCATGTTTCCCTCGTAGGGATACGCCAGCATCAGCTTGTTTTCAAAGGCGACGCGCGAATTGAGAACGGGCGTGCGCTCAATGCTCAAGTCCGCGACGGGCTTTTTCCGCACGCCATTCTCCCCGAAGCGGAAATGGTCTGTGAGCACCCGTTTGAAGGAAGGCATCAGGGGATTCAGCGTCGTGAGGATGGAGCCCAGGTGTTCTTTATCCACCTGGACATTCTCTGGCAGATGCCAGAAGAAAGCCTCGAACGACACCTTGTTTTCCGCATGGTCATCATAGGTGGGAACATAGCCATACTCCGGCGGATGTTCCATCGCGCCCACGGTTCCCCGATAGTAGTTCAGCGAGGGATTGGGCGGCTGCAGAGTCGCCAGGCGGACTCTGGTTTCCCTGGCCAGGGAAATGACGTCATTCCCCAAATCGCTGATTTCGCGTTCCAGCAGCGTGCTGGTGTACATGTTGATGGAATACAGCCGCCGCAAGGTCTCGTCCTCTTGCTGCGCCTCTAGTTTGGCATCGATTTTCTGCCGCATGCTGCGGAAAACCGTAAAGAAGGTGATGCCCAGAAACAACAGCACCAGGCAGAACAGCAAGTTGCTGTACCGGCCCATCATCCGCATGAAGTTGGCCAGGCGCGGGAAGCGTTCGACGCTGGTGGACTCGTTTTTGAGGTATCCACGCAGGTCACGGCTCAGCTGGGAAATGTCCTGATAGCGGTCGTGTGGATCCAGCGCGGTGGCGCGGGCAATGATCTTGACCAGCGTCTTGGGCACATAGCAGCCATAGTAATGCGTCATCGGGGCCATTTCGCCCGTCTTGACCCGCGCCAGGACCTGGTCGCGGCTTTTCCACGGGAATGCCCGGCGCAGGAAGACCAGCTCGTAGAGGATGAGTCCAAGCTGATAGATGTCCGCGGTCTTGCCGTATGGTTGGTGCTGCAGGACCTCGGGCGCGATGTAGCGGGGGGTGCCGCAGATGGAGGAAACCACCCATTCCTGCCCCTGGGGAATCGTCATCGCCATCCCCCAGTCCATCACATAGACCTCCCCGAAACGTCCGACCATGATGTTCTCCGGCTTCAAGTCACGATGCAGGACATTGCGGTTGTGCGCATATTCCATGGCCTCGCAGACCCGCAGAAAACGCTCGATGCGCAATTTCCTCTGCCAGCGTTCCACCGCACAGATTTTATACCAGGGAAGCGCAGCGTATTTGTGTTTGATGGTGGAAATGCGCTCGCGGCAGCTTTTGCCTTCCACGAGCTTCATCGCCAAATGGGGCGCGTTCACGTGGTCCACATACAGAGAGTGGATGGGGACAATGGAGGGATGCTCCAGATGCGCGGTAATGCGCGCCTCGGTGAAAAAGGAGTGCCGCGCCGTCTGATTGTCCGGCTTCCGCAGGCTCTTGATGGCGACCTTTCGTCCAAACTGCAAATCCTGCGCGGAGGAGATGGTGCCCTGCCCGCCTTTCGCGACATTCTTCAAGATGGGATAGTTCTTC
>JAFYIW010000339.1 GCA_017538465.1 Victivallales bacterium | reverse complement strand
CAAGAATTGCCGAAATCGCTGGCTTCTCCAACCCCGACGACAAGACGGTGACCGAGGCCATCGAAACAGCCCGCGCGGCGGGCGACTCCATCGGCGGCGTGGTCGAATGTGCCGCCACCGGCTTCCCAGCCGGGCTGGGCAATCCCCGCTACGACGGTCTCAAGAACCGCCTCGCACAGGTCATCTTCGGCATCCCCGCCGTCGTCGGGCTGGAATTCGGAGACGGCTTCGGCGCGGCGCGTCATCGTGGCTCCGAAAACAACGACCCATTCGAGATTGCGCCAGACGGCGCCGTCCGCACCAAAACCAACCACTGCGGAGGCATTCTGGGCGGCATCTCCACGGGGATGCCCATCGTGCTTCGCGTGGCCTTCAAACCCACGCCCTCCATCGCCCAGGAGCAGGACACCATCTCGCTTTCGCGTCGGGAGAATTCCAAACTGAAGATCACCGGCCGCCACGACCCCTGCATCGTGCCCCGCGCACTCCCTGTGGTCACCGCCGCCACCGCGCTGGTGCTGCTGGATTTCCTGTCCGAAAGACACATTCATTGCCATTAACCTGGAATCAATAACTAGGCAGGGCGCGCTGGAGCACGTCCCTCCCGCCAACCTGGAATCAATAACTAGGCAGGGCGCGCTGGAGCACGTCCCTCCCGCCTATGCCAATTGCCAAGATGCCCACCAACGTGCCAACATCACTTGCCGTGCCGCGCTTCATCGGCAGTCAGGATCCGCAGGTCACGATGCGCCGCATCCGTGAAATCCTCGCGGCGCACAACTGCCACGGCCTGAATCTGGACGCGCCCTGGCTGGACGAGGTCTTTTCGGCCTACCGTCAGCCCCACCGGTTTTTCCACACGCTCGACCACCTCAAAAGCATCTGCGATTTGATTCACGCGCAGGTGGCGGACGCGGAATCTTCCGCGCAGATGCTGCTGGCCGCGCTGTTCCATGATGTCGTGTGGTATCCGCAGCGCAAGGACAACGAGGAGCAGTCCGCGAAGGTCTTCGACCAGCTTTCGGCCTCCTTCGGCGCGGAATTGCCCCAATCCGCGGCGGAGGCCGTGCACACCATCATTCTGACCACCAAGAGCCAGCGCAAAATCAACGCGCTGGCGCGCCAGTTCCACGAGTTCGACTGCAATGTCCTGTTGCATGGCGACCAGGTTGATCTCCTCGCCTACGAGTTCCAGATCTTCCGCGAGTTCCAGTTCCTGAGCCTCAAGGAATACCGCAAAGGACGCTCCGACTTCTTCCGGCGTTTCAGCCAGCGCTTCCCCGAGGCGAAGGCCAACATGCAGTTTCTCATCGAATATCTGGAGCGGCGGCGGCCCCGCGTCGGGCTCTATGCGGGAACCTTCAATCCCTTCCACATCGGCCACTTCGGAATCCTCCAGAAGGCCGAACTGATGTTCGACAAGGTGATTCTCGCCGTCGGTCTGAACCCCTCCAAGAATCTCCACCACACCCACTCCGAGGTCGTGGATCAGGTCCGCAGGCTGCTGCCCTTCCACGAGGTGATTTTCTTCGACACCCTGATGGTGGACCTCCTGGACGAAATCACCCCCTACGCCGACGTCACTCTCGTGCGCGGACTGCGCAACGGCTATGACCTCGACTACGAGATGAGCCAGCAGTGCTTCATGCAGGAGATGCGCCCCGAGACGGTCTCGGTCTATATCCCCTGCGACAAGCAGTTCGAGCACATCTCCTCCTCCTCGCTCCGCAGCCTGAAAATCTTCGACTGCCGAGGACGTGATGAAATCTACTACCCGCACCTCTACGATTATTATCCAGTTTAAAATTTAAAGGTTAAAGGTTAAAGTCCCGGTTGTCCCGTCCGTCCCGGCTGTCCCGTCCGTCCCGTCCATTCAACTAGCCCCCATGCTCTCCTGCAAAGACCTGAAAGTCTGGTATCCGATTCGACGCGGCATCCTGAACCGCGTCGTGGGGCATGTGCGGGCCGTGGACGGCGTCACCCTCTCCATCGAAAAGGGCGAGACGCTGGGGCTGGTCGGAGAGTCCGGCTGCGGCAAGACCACGCTGGGACGTGCGTTGATTGGTCTGGAGCCTGTCGCGGGAGGAGCCATCGAACTGGACGGCAAGCCAATCGGCTCGCTCAAGGGCCAGGCGAAGCGCGCCGCCCGACGCAATCTCCAGATGGTCTTCCAGGACCCCTTCTCCTCCCTCGACCCCAGAATGAGCGCGCTCGAAATCGTCACCGAGGGACTGGACGCCTTCCATCTCTACCGCCCTGGCGAGACGCGCGAACAGGCCGCCATCCGGCTGATGCAGGAGGTCGGCCTCGACCCCGAAAGCCGCTACCGCTATCCCCACGAGTTCTCGGGCGGACAGCGCCAGCGCCTCTCCATCGCACGCGCCATCTCCATGGAGCCCGAATTCATCGTCTGCGACGAGCCGGTCAGCGCCCTGGACGTCTCCGTGCAGGCGCAAATCATCAAGTTATTGATCGCCCTGCGCGAGCAGCATCATTTGTCGTACCTGTTCATCTCCCACGACCTGAGCGTGGTTCGCCTGATTGCCCAGAAGGTCGCGGTGATGTACCTGGGACGCATCGTGGAGTTCGGCACCGCGCACTCCGTTCTGACCACGCCGCTGCATCCCTACACGAAGGCGCTGGTCTCCGCCATCCCCGTGCCTGGCAAATCCAGCCGCGCGAATCGCATATTATTGCCTGGCGAACTGCCCTCGCCCGCCAACCCGCCGAGCGGGTGCGCCTTCCACACGCGTTGTCCGCACGCCCGTCCCGAATGTTCTGCGGCTCGCCCCGAATTGCAGAATGCCCCCGCGCCGGACGACCCGCTCCGCCAGGTCGCCTGTCCGTTCGCCGCGCAATGACCCCGAGTGGTCACAAAATATCCCCTCGTGCCGGAAGCATCCGGTAATGTGGTGACCGGCAT
>JAFYIW010000338.1 GCA_017538465.1 Victivallales bacterium | reverse complement strand
GGGGGATGTCCTTTCCCGTCATGGCCAGATAGTTGGCCAGCAGAATGACGCGTCCCTGGTTGAGGAAGAGCCTCCAAGTGTGCCAGAAACGGCGTGGCCAGGAGGCGTTGGGATAACAGCACGCGATGACTGGCGCGGCGCGCCGGACGGCGGCGCGGTCGAAAAGCGCATAGAAGAAGGTCACCGGCCAAATGAAGGCGCCGGTCACGCGCAGGCCAACGCACTTGAGGAGGATGCGGAAAAAGGCGAAGCCAAAGGAGTTTCCGCGGGTGGCGCTGAGGAGCGGTGATTTCGGCGGCGGCGGCCCGTCCGAGGGCGAGGCATGGCGCCCGGCGACGCGGCGGCGTTGAACCATGGTCGCCAGAAAGAACACTGTGGCGCCGGTCAATAGGGCGAAGACAGGCCCCAGCACGAGACTGCCGACAAGCCAGTCCAGAATACGAAGGTGCAGTTCCCTGACCGTGGTCTGAAGGGACAGTTCCGTGAGAAAATGGCGATGTCGCAGATAATAGCCCAGTTCGATGCAGAGGAAAGGCGAAATCGGCGGGGCGAAGAGGTGCTGGATGCTGAAGGCCATCAATTGATTCAAATGCAGACGCGAGGCCACATATAGAATGACGATGGTGTGCAGGCCAAAGATGGGCAGCACGGCGATAAGAGTGCCGACCGCCGCCGCCGCCGCCAGCCCTCCCGGGGTGGCGTTCTGCATCGAAAGCTCCTTCAGTGCGCGGATTGGATGACGCAGCAGCGGAAGGACCTGCGGACGTGGCTTGGGATGATGGACCACCCATGGCGCGGGCCATGGCAGTAACCGCCGGAGGACCAAATAGGCATGGAGGGTGGTCAGGCGCAGGTTGTCCCGCCATTTGTCAAAATGGCTGATACGATGTCTGGGATAGTAAACGCGGATGGGGATGTCCTGGAGGCGGATGCCGCCCCAGACGGCGCGGGGGAGCACCTCGGCCTCGAACGTGTAACGCCTGGAGATACAGCCCAATTTCAACGTCGCGTCAACGGGATAGGCGCGAAAGCCGCTCTGGCAGTCGCCGCTGACCTTGCCGCACTCCACGTTAAGCCAGAAATTGGCGAAGGAGCGTCCGAATCGGCTGGACGCGGGGACGTTTTCGCGAAATTCACGGCAACCGATGAACAGCGTCTCCTCTTGGGCGTTCTCGATGGCGCTTATGAATTTCGGCAGATCCTCTGGAAAATGCTGGCCATCGGCATCCAGCGTGATGATGTAATCGATGTTCTCCTGATGGGCGAGGCGCAACGCCGTCAGGATGGCCGCGCCTTTGCCCTGGTTCCCTTCATGACGGAGCAGTCGGACACCATGTTTCTCCAGTGCCCGCAGGTGACGTTTCTGCAAATCGGTGCTGCCGTCGTCCACCACCACAACTGGTAAATGCTGCAGGGCGCGTGCGGCCACCTTGACCAGCGTGTCCGCATGATTGTAAACTGGAATGACGCACCAGATCTTCATGGATGGTCGATTCCGAACAGGAAGGCGGAAGCAAATTTGGCAAAGGCGCTGATCAACAATGTCAAGCGTGTTTTCGAAGTACGAAGTCGCAAAATGCGATTGTCGTTTATGCAATCCATCTGCGGTTCTGTCAAGCCGACCTGGCCCGGGGGGAATAGTTCGTCACGGGATTTGCCTTGGAGATAGCCCGCCGGTCCGTGCAGTTGCAGGGCGATGGCCATTTCGCAGAGTGGAATGGAGGCGAGAGTGTCCACGAAAAGCGTGCCTCGGCCTCGCCTCCGCCCGTGGTCGATGTAGTCCTTCCAGTAGGCGGGATTGCTATGGCGTACTCCATCGCCGTCGAAGCCGATGACAGTGATTTCCTCGGGGCGCCAGGCATTGCCCGCACGCTCTTTGAGTCTGGCGGCGGCGAGGATGGCGTGCTTCACGGCCAGGCTGGCACGTCGGAAGTCCGCCGTGTCCTCGGCCGTGAGCACCCCGCGTGCGATAAGCGCATCCCGTTCTTCGCCAAGCCGCTCTTCCGAGGTGGTGTCGCATTCCATGTCAAGCGGTTCAGGCATCGGGAGCGTTTCCGCAAGTGGCCTTTCTCCCGGAAGGGGAATACCCAAGTCTGTGAGCAGCAGGGCGTTGTTCAGTCCGCCGAAGCCGGCGTTGAGACTCAATATGGTATGTGCGTCCGCCGGGAGCCGTCGTGCAGTCGTGGCGACCGCATGTTCCGCGCCTGCGGCTGGAGTTTCCAAACCGGCCTGCGGCGGAAATTGCCGGGTGGCGAGGATTTCCATTCCCGCAATCGCCTGCAGGACTCCCGTGGCACCCAAGGTATGGCCGATGTTGCCTTTCAGGGAGAAGAGTGGAATGTCCGTTTGTTGCGGAAAGGCGATTTGCAGGGCAGCCAATTCCGCCTGGTCGTTGTAGATGGTGCCAGTACCGTGTCCGATGACCGCATTGGGGCATAGCCCTTCTGGCATCGCCTTTCGGATGGCGTCGGCCAGCCAAGTCCCGCTGATATCCGGCGCGGTGATATGCGCGGCGTCGCAGCTCTCGCCATAGCCGCCCAGCCGGGCGAAAATGCCCGAGGCGGGCTTTTCACGGCTTACGATGACGGCGGCGGCGGCTTCCCCAAGCGTCATGCCGTTGCGGTTGGCGTCGTAGGGCCTGGGAAGTTCGGCGGTCAGTGCGCTGAGCGAGCCGAAACCCGAGGTCATGAATTCGGAGACCTGGTCGCAGCCCACCACCAGCGCGGAGTCGATCTCGCCGCGTTCCACCGCATCCGCCGCCAGACAGATGGCGCGTTGACCAGATGCGCATGCCGAGGAGACCAGCAAGGCTTCCTCGACATGAAAGAGTTTTCGGGCATAGGCGAAAAGTGCCTGCGGGCTGTCCGGTTCCGGAGTGCCACCCGCCGTCACCAAATCGATGTCGCCCACCGTGGTAGCCAAATAGAGGCGTTTGGGCAGATGATCGGGGAGTTTCGCACGCAGGGCGTTCAGCAGCCGGTGCGCACGAGGCAGGCGTGGTGGCAAGGCCCTGCGTTCTGCCTCGGTGTAGCGCTCATCATATTCCTCGTGGTCGTCAATCTGATGACAGACCCCCAGACGACGACCATGAGAGTCGAAATGCAGCGGTCCACTGAAGCCGCATCGCCCCGCCAGCAATGCCTGGAAGAAGGCCTCTGGATTGTCGCCAAGTGGGGTAATAACCGCTGGAGAAACAAGATAGGCCATGCAAATTGTCAGGAATTGCCAGAAATTGTCAAGTCTGCGAATTCGCCCTTCTGCCAACGTCGTTGGCATTCGGCAAGCGGCGGCGGAATGACCAGACAAGGCTGGCGGGTGGACAACTCAATGAACATCTGCACCGTGTAGCCGGTGGCCGCCAATGCACCTGAGGCATTGCGGATTTCGTATTCGACATTCAGCCGCGCGCCGTCGTTCCAGAAGAGTCTGGCGGTGACGGCGAACGGCTCGTCAAGCCGCAATGGTGCGTGATAGTCCACATGGGCCTGGGCGACGGGAGCTCCAAGATCGGCTGTGAAATAGCGGTTGTAGTCCAGACCGATGCGGCGCATGAGTTCGGTATGGGCATCCTCGAAGAAGCGCAGATAGTTCCCATGCCAGGCGATGCCAAGGGCATCGGCTTCGCTGAAACGCAAGGTGCGATGGATGGTGAATTCCAGCGGTAGAGGCGTGTCTGGCTCCCAGGTGAAATAGTGTTGTCTTCGGCGCATGGGCATAATATAAGTGGCATTATGCCTTTGATTCGCTCCGCAGGGAGGGGAATGGAACCAGGTCAGAGGAAGCCGCCCCGCAGGGAGGGTACCGACGGCGTCTCGCGGTGAACCGCCCGCAGGGAGGGTACCGACGGCGTCTCGCCATCGGAAATAGCCACGTGTCAAAAACACCTGCGGTGACCGTTCTGAAGACTGGTCTTTTCCTCC
>JAFYIW010000040.1 GCA_017538465.1 Victivallales bacterium | reverse complement strand
TCGTCCGAAATGGCCTCGCCGCGGAAAACGCGGACGAGGAGGCGCAGAGCGCCGTGCTCAAGAAGCGCTCGTTCCAAATCCATCTCAAGGTCGGCGCCGGCCCCGGTCGCTTCGTGCTCTGGACCTGCGACCTCAGCCACGAATACGTGAACATCAACGCGGACTACCGCACCTGACCCCTCAAAGCCATGCCGTATTCTGCAAACGCCCCCATCGTCGTCGGACTCGGCGAAATCCTCTTCGACTGTCTGCCGGAGGGCAGACGCCTGGGAGGCGCCCCCTTCAATTTCTCCCGCTACGCGCAACACTGCGGCATGACCGCCGTGCCGGTCTCCGCCGTGGGGGAAGACGCCGACGGCGACCAGGTCAAGGAATGCCTGCACGGGCTTGACATCACCAGCCGGCTGGTGCGGCGTTGTCCTGAAGCCCCGACCGGACTGGTCACGGTCGCGCTGGATGCGGACGGCGTGCCGCATTACACCATCGCCGAGCCCGCCGCCTGGGATTTCATTCGCCCCTGCGCCGACCTGCAGACCATCACGCGCAAAGCCGCCGCAGTCTGCTTTGGCACTCTGGCACAGCGCAACCCGACCTCGCGGAAGACGATTCGGGACTTTTTGGACCAACTGCGGCCGGACTGCCTGCGCGTCCTGGACCTGAATCTCCGCGCTCCATATTATGACCGCGAGGTCATCGAGGAGTCGCTGAAACGGTGCGGCATTCTCAAAGTCTCCTCCGAGGAGGCACCGGAAATGCTCCGTCTGCTCGAGATTCCCGAGGAGCGCTGGATGGAGAACCTGCTACGCGCCTGCCGTCTGCAGGCCATTGTGCTCACCCGCGGCGAGCAGGGCGCGACCTTCTTCGACCGCCACCATCGCTTCGAGGTGCCGGCGGCCACCTTCGGTCCCGTGAAGGACACCGTCTGCTGCGGCGACGCCTTCACTGCGGCATTCATCGCCTCCCGGCTGCGTGGCGAGGGCTACCGTGAAGCCATGACCAACGCCGCGCAGCTAGCCGGCAAGGTCGCCGCGGGGATGGTTCGGTAGCACCCTTCCGGTGCCAAACCTGCCATTCCTCATTCCTCATTCCTCATTCCTCATTAAACCTCTCGCCTCTCACCTTTAACCTCTGACCTTTTTATTGTCTCCCCGCCTGCACATTCTAGGACATCCTGACCTGCCGCTTGACCTGTCCAGCCACCCGGAGGATTCCCAGCTCTTCAATTGCTGGAATTTCTGCCAGCTGGCGGAACACCTGGCAATCGACTACGCATACTACGGACTGCCGGGGTCCGCTCTGCCCCCCGGCTCCCACGGACGCGTCGTCGAGCTAGGCAAGCCGGTCTGCAAGTGGTCATTCCGGAATCACTGGCATCTGACCTACACCAAACGCCTCGACGAGGCGCTCAAGGCCCATCTCCACGATGACGGAAAACCCGAATGGCTCGCCTCCATCTACGGCATCGCCCAGTGCGACCTGACCGCCATTCCAAAGGGCATCCCCGTCTTCGAGCCGATGCTCGGATACGGCACCTGCTGGACGCATTACCGCGTCTTCCCCTCCTACGCCCACCAGACCTTCATCTACACCCGACAGCCCGAAACCCGTAAAGACCGCTTCTTCGACACCGTCATCCCCCATTTCGTGAATCCCGACGACTACCCGGACGGCGCCCCGGAAGACAGACGCGCGGGGCTGCTCTACCTAGGCCGTGAAAATGCGGACAAGGGCGTGACCATTGCCAGGGAAGTCGCCAAGGCGACAGGAATGCCCTTCCAGAGCGTCTTCCATGGAATCGCAGGGAGGGAGAAGGCCCGCCTGCTCGGACACGCGAAGGCCGTCCTGATGCCGACGCTCTATCTGGAGCCTTTCGGCTATGTCGCCATCGAGGCCATGCTCTGCGGCACTCCCGTCATCGCCACCGACTGGGGGTCCTTTCCGGAAATCATCCAGGACGGCTTCAACGGCTTCCGCTGCCGCACCCAGGCCGAGTTCATCCACGCCGTCCAGGGCTGCTGTGGGCACCTAGACCGAAAGGCACTGCGCGAGGACGCGCGGCGCCGCTTCAGCGTGGCGGCGGTGGCCCCGCGCTACCGCGACTACCTTTCCTACATCTGGCAAATCCACCGCGAGGGCGGCTACTACGCGCCAGACGCAATTCGCCGCTGTGACTCCCGCAACCCCGAGCTCCAACAATGCTGAATGTTCCACGTGACCTGGCGATCTTTGAACTGGGTGAAGCGCAGCACCTGAATGTCTCCGTGAAGCACGCCACCCGGCAAAAGGCCGCATCAACAACCAAAGCAGCCATTTCTCCCTACGAGAAGGCCCTTCATCGAAAACCCAGGGTTCAAAAGGGTCCCTCCGGGCCGATGCTCCAGGACGGGCCATCCGGACCGATGCTCCAGGACGGGCCATCCGGACCGATGCTCCAGGACGGACCATCCGGGCCGATGCTCCAGGACGGGCCATCCGGACCGATGTTCGGAGGAGACTACTAAAGCACCTCCCAACTTCCTGGCGGGACCAGAGTCCAGAGTCCTGAGACCTGAACTTTTAACTCCTCTTACCTCTTGAGGCAACGAAGGACGCACAAGAGCGCGTCCCTCCCATCCTCACCTCTCACCTCCCATCCTCACCTCTCACCTCCCATCCTCACCTCTC
>JAFYIW010000337.1 GCA_017538465.1 Victivallales bacterium | reverse complement strand
CGCCCTTCGTTCGGCGACCGCCCGCCAAAACGTGAATGGTCAGATCGTCCGCCTCGGGAGGGCCGTGCTCCTGCACGCCCTTCGTTCGGCGACCGCCCGCCAAAACGTGAATGGTCAGATCGTCCGCCTCGGGAGGGCCGTGCTCCTGCACGCCCTTCGTTCGGCGACCGCCCGCCAAAACGTGAATGGTCTGATCGTCCGCCTCGGGAGGGCCGTGCTTCTGCACGCCCTTCGTTCGGCGACCGTCCGCCCCGCAGTGGCTTTGGCTCAATGGGAGAGAATGATTCCCGACGTGAGTGGTCGGACCGCCCGCCCCGGGAAGGGCGTACATCCGACCGCCCTTTGTTCAGGCGTGAAAAAGAGGAATTGAATCCCAATGAGGGGTTGCCGGTGCGTCGCCAACGGCTGGTGGTCTTCGGCGGTTCATTCGATCCTGTGCATCGTGCCCATATTGAATTGGCGCGCAGAATTCTTGATCAGGACTATGGGGATGAAGTGATGTTTATGCCCAACAAGCAGTCTCCGTTGAAGGATGTCGGCGAACAAGGCGCCGCCGCTCAGGATCGGCTGGAGATGTTGAATCTCGCCATTGCGGATGCATTGGCGGAAAAGCCGAAATTCACCTTGACGACGAAACCGCCGCGTTGGGCACCGGAAGGCACGCCGGATGAAGTCACCGAACATGAGTATGCCTTCAGCGTCTCCGATTTGGAAATACAGCGTCCGGGCGAATGCTCCTATACCTATGATACTCTTTGCACGCTGAAACGTGCATTTCCCGAGAAGCGCATCATCTTCTTGATGGGGACGGACAAACTGGAGGAAATCCCCCGCTGGTATCGGTATGGTGAACTGGTTCAGCAGTTTGACTTTATGATTTATCCGCGGCCTGGAAGCCCTGCGTCATCTTACTTGCAGATGGCGAAATATATGGGCAAGGCCATTGCCGCCAAGATTCATAATTCGTTGTTGCCGGACAATCCGGAGAAATTCCCACAGATGGACCTCTCATCTACGGAAGTGCGCAATGCCATTGCCACTGGAGAGGACCTGTCGCAGAAACTCACGCCGTCGGTGCTCCAGTACATTCAGGAACACGGACTTTACCAGCCGGGGCAGGAGGCTCCGCAGGAATAGTATGGAAACGCAAGAATCTTTGGAAATCCAATCGGCGCTTACGCCAAATCCGCTGTCCGAACGCGAATTGGCCGACCTGGTGGTGCGTACTTGCGAAGACACCAAGGCGCAGAATGTGCTGCTCTTCGATGTCCACGAAAACACCATCGTGGCAGACTACTATGTTGTGTGCAGCGGCACTTCCATGCCGCATATCCGCGCCATTGCGGAACATGTGCGCCGTGCGCTTGCCGAGCAGGGCATTCGCCCGCGTGGCATCGACGGCGAACCCGAGAGCCGCTGGACAGTGCTGGACTACGGCACGGTGCTGGTCCACATCCTTGAACCCGAGATGCGGAATTTCTATGCGCTGGAGGAACTCTGGGATGAAACGAAAATCGTCTATCGCAGCGGAGAGGCACGCTGAGGAAGGATTGGCCTGGCGGAGACTTTCAGTTGAACAGGAGAAACGTCAAATGCGCGTGATTGTGATCATGGCAGGTGGGATTGGCGAGCGGTTCTGGCCAATGTCCCGCAGCAACCATCCGAAGCAACTCTTGACTTTGACCAGCAGCGGGCAGTCGCTTCTGGCCGAGGCGGTGCAGCGCAGTCTGCAACTGGTTTCTGCAGAGGATATCTACGTGGTGACCGGACGCGTCTTGCATCCGGCCATTCTGGAGGCCAACTTAGGCATCCCCGAGGAGAATATCCTGATAGAACCCGCCAAGAGAAACACCGCCGGGTGTCTGATTTTCGCCGCCGCGACCATCTTGGCACGCCATCGCGACAAAGGCCCCGAGGAGGTCACCATCGGCGTCTTCACCGCCGACCACCGAATCCCCGAATCTTCGCAGTTCGTGGAGACCGCCAAGGCCGCCATGGATGAAGCGGAGAACACCAACTCCCTCATCACCATCGGTATCCAGCCGGTGCGTCCCGAAACCGCATACGGTTATCTTGAAGTCGAGCCATCCAGCCAGCGGCTTAACCAGAACGAGAAGTTCCCCCTCTATCGCGTCGCCAGTTTCCACGAGAAGCCGAATGCCGCCGCCGCCGCCAAGTACATCGCCGGAGGACACTGCTACTGGAACTCAGGGATGTTCTTCTGGCGTCTCTCCACCTTCCAGAATGAATTCAATCGCGCCAATCCCATCCTCGCGGAAACCCTCGAGGACCTCTCCGACGCCATCATGGCCAATGACGACCGCCGCGCCGCCGCCATCGTCGATGCGATGCCCAATATCTCCATTGACAACGCCCTGATGGAGAAGTCCGACCGCATCACCGTCATCCCCGGAAATTTCCTTTGGGACGACCTGGGCGCCTGGGATGCCCTCTCACGCACATTCCCGCAGGACGAGCAGGGCAATGTCTCCTACGGCGATCCGGTGCTTCTGGACTGTTCCGGCTCCATCGTCTATAATGCGCCGGGAGCGGAGAAGGTCGCCGTGGCGGCGGTGGGATTGGAAGATATGCTCGTGGTGGTCAGCTCCGACGCCGTGCTGGTGATGCCCAAAGACCGCGCTCAGGAGGTCCGTGCGGTTGTGCGCGCACTGCGCGATCGCGGTGCCGGCCAGGTGTAATTCGTAATTCGTAATG
>JAFYIW010000336.1 GCA_017538465.1 Victivallales bacterium | reverse complement strand
CAAGACCTGAACTTTAACCTTTTCCCCTTAAACTTTAAACTCCTCTCACCTCTCACCTCTCACCTCCAACCTTTAGCCTTCCATGGAGCGTCTAGTCATTCTCGGTTCTGGGCCTGCAGGATGTTCTGCGGCCATCTATGCAGCAAGAGCAGGAATAGCGCCAGTCATTCTGGCAGGTCTCATGCCCGGCGGACTGCTCACGCAGACCAACCATGTCGAAAATTACCCGGGCTTTCCAGATGGCACCACCGGCTTCGACCTCACGGACGCCATGGCACGGCAGGCCGAACGCTTCGGCGCCAAGCTAAAATACAACTCGGTCACGAAAATCGTCTTTGCCGAACGAAACAACCATCTCGCGCTAGACGACGGATCGGACCTGGACGCCGAAGCCGTTGTCCTTGCGCTGGGAACCCGTCACCGTCTGGGGCTTCCTGACGAAAAGCGTTTTCTGGGCAAAGGCCTCTCCTATTGCGCGACCTGTGACGGGGCTTTCTTCCGCAATCAGCCCGTGGCGGTCATCGGCGGCGGTGACATGGCTCTGGAGGAGGCGCTTTCACTGGTTGCTTTCGCCTCCGAGGTACATCTCATCCATCGCCGAGATGCCTTCGCCGCCACCAAAATCCTCGCCGACCGCGTGGTTGCCGAGCCCAAAATCATCCTTCATCAAAATAGCATTCCCATTGCTCTAGAGGCTGACGAGGCTGGTCGCGTGGCTGGCGTGAGTGTCCACTCCAGCACCTCGAACGAGCATTCTCAAATCGTCTGCCGAGGGGTTTTTGTCGCAGTCGGAGTCCTCCCCAACACGGAACTTTTGGAGAACACCGGCCTTCTGCTAGACGAACAGGGTTATATTAAGCTCGCTGATGCCTCGCGCAGTCAGACCAACCTGCCCGGCGTCTTCGCCGCCGGCGACTGCGCCGACCCGACCTACCGCCAGGCCATTGTCGCCGCCGGAATGGGAGCCAAGGCCGGCATGGACGCCGCCAGATTCCTTGCAGAAGGATAGTTTCCCTTCCTGTGGTTTGTTTTTCACTTTTCACATTTCACATTTCCTTCTTATGTCTGAGAAACTTGTCAATCTAACCACCGCCGCTTTCGACCAGGCCATTGCGCAGGGCACCTGGATTGTCGATTTCTGGGCGACGTGGTGCGCCCCCTGCCGCATGCAGGGAAAACTCATCGACGACCATCTGGACGAATTGGCCGCCGCCGGCGCCACTGTCGGGAAAGTCAACGTGGATGACGAGCCGGAGCTGGCCGCGCGATTCGGCGTGATGTCCATCCCCACCCTGCTGATTTTCAAAGGAGGAGAACAAGTCCGTTCCTTTGTCGGCGTCCAGACCATCGAGACGCTTAAAAACGCCCTGCAATAACAGCCCCGCCCATTCCGCTCGCCCGCACGCGGACGAGCCCCCCATTCCTCATTCCTCATTCCTATGGAACTGGCCTGTCCCCATTGTTCGGAACACTTTGGCTTTGAGCCAATTACTGTCCTGACACCAGATTCCGAGCATCTTGCCGAGCTTTTCCGGGGTTCGCTCAACTGCGTGGAATGCCCGCAATGTCATGCAACGCTTAATGTTCCAGTCCAACTTATCTATCGTGACCATAAGCGTCCTTTCATGGCAGTCCAATCTTCCCATCCTTTATCGGCAGAAGAAGAGGCATCATTGGCCTTGCAGCTGGACGAAAGCGCCACGGAGGCCGCGCAATCCGAAGGCCTGGCACGGCCAATCGTCCGCCTAGTCTTCACCCGTCCCGACTTCCTTGAGAAAATCGCCCTTCACCAGCATGGGCTGGACGACCGGATTGTGGAATACGCCAAGTATCAGCTCTTCAACGGCGGGGCCGAGGGCATCACCCCGCAACGCCATCGGCTGCTCTTTGATTTCACGCAAAAGGACTCGGGACGGCTTATTTTCCTAATCTACGACCGCAAGGCCGGACGCCCCATCCGCATCCTTCAAGTCCCGATGGAGGAATTCCAAAACCTCGCGGCGGAATTCCAGAATAACCTCGAACTCCGTCAGGAACTGGAGCGCTGTTTCCCAGGCTGTCGCGTGGATGTGGACATCTTGCTGCAACAATGAAGAAAAACAAGTCTGCCACAACACCTTCTGGGAATTCCACCCCTTGGAACAACCCCTTCGCCGGGTTGAAACTCGACCTTCCCAAAGAACCGGAGGCCGTCGCTCCGCCACCGCCCCCCTCCCCTGATGAGCAGAAACGTGCGGCGCTTTCCAAGGAAGACCGGAAACTGCTGGATGCCTTTGGCGGCCAAAGCCTCTCGCTCGGCGGCGATGGCACTCCTGGCAAGCCGCGTGGCCCGCATGTTTCCTTCAATATTCAGCGCAAGGGAAAAGGCGGCAAGACCGTGACTCTGGTCTATGGCCTTCAGGAATTGGAGTTGGCGGAGCAGATGTCGATGTGCTCGCAGATTCAGAAGGGCCTCGGCACCGGAGCACGCTTTGAGGACGGCATTCTGCAGATCCAGGGAGACCAGCGCGAACGTGCGAAGGAATGGTTTGCCAAACGGGGCTTCCGCTGCTGACTTTGAGCCTCGCTTTTCCCCATTCGCTGACAGGTCAAAATAAATAATTCCTCTAAAATCACTTGTGGTAATTTAAAAAATTTTTCTTCCAACGACTTGCAAAAGATTTGCAAGGTGATATTTTACTCTTTTGTCCTTGTGACTCATCGAAAAGTTTTCCGACCAGTGGTGCATTTTCAGCATTGCCGTCGTACAAGCCCAACGGTGCGTCCCACCGCATTTCGAGCCTGGAGGCTCCTTTCCTGATCTCTCGGGGGAAAGCCAACAAAATTCCGGGAACGCCTCACCTGTTTTTGAAGACACTGGCAAAGAATCTGTATGTCGGAAACCTGAGCTACTCGGTTCGTGATGACGAACTCAACCAGCTCTTCTCGCAATTTGGAAAAGTCAGCTCCGCCCGGGTCATCACTGACCACGACACTGGACGCAGCAAGGGCTTTGGCTTCGTGGAAATGCCCGATGACGCCGAGGCGCAGGCCGCGATTGACGCCCTCAACGGGCAGGAAAACAACGGCCGCACCCTCACCGTCAACGAGGCGAAGCCCCGCGAACCCCGTGGCCCGCGTCCTCACGGCGGCATGGGTGGCTACGGCCATCGCTAATCCGCCCAACGGCAATCCATAAAATTTGCCCCGTGTCCAAGATTTTTGGGCACGGGGCTTTTTCGTGTAATCAGCGAATTGTCTTTACGTTACGTTACGGCCCCACCGGGAGTTCCCCCGGTTCGCAGGCATCCAGGATGTCCAGGAGCAGCTCCTTATCCATGCATTCGACATGGCCATCCGCAAACCCCACCACGGCCTGTTCATGCTCCTCCTGGCAGCAAAACATCAGAATGGTCCGTGACGGATGTTCTATTGAATTATGCGAAATTTCCTCGTTCCCGCAATAACGATACGGAGCCCCGCTGACAGGACAGTCAAGGATTTCCCTACTTGGAGACAAATAAATTAGGAACTCATCCGACACCTCTGCGGGAGGCAGCATTCCATCATGATCCTCGACATACAAGAGCAAACTCAACAAGCATTGCTTCATTTGGTTGACACAATTGATCTGACGGGACTTTTCCCGCGCTTGCGCCAACGCCGGCAGCAGGGTGCCAGCCAGAATCACTTCGCCGCCATCCACATGGCTGACTTCGCAGCGAACCAGCGTTCTATCGTGTTCCACGGAAATGCTGTCCAGCGAAGAGACGATCATCTGGAGGAATTCATCCGCGCCCTTCGCCTCCCGGATGACCTCATCCGCATCCTCCTTGTCATCCACGTGAAGTAGTTCCTGCTTCAGGAAGTCACGGAACTCCAACAACGCCTCACTGAACTCTTTGGCACTTGCTTCGTGCCGGAATGAAAGATTGCATACTATTCTTCCGTTGGCCTCCTTGCCGTCAAGGCCAGACCAACTGAGGTTGACGGCCAAGGCATCCCCCAGCAGAATGCCTATTTTAGCCAGAGCAGGAGGAACATCTTCCTCTTCTGCCATCGCGTCAGACAGCTGCCGACCAAGCGTATCCAGCCGTAGCACACAATAAAGCATGGCATCAGCGGGAATGCCCTCCAGCACCATTGACGGGATCACCTGCCCGATTGCGAGGTTCTCTTCCATCTCTTTCCGTTGAGAAACCTCCCCGAAGAGCAGAATGTTCTCGCCACTGGCGGGCATGCTGAACTCTTCTGGGAGGTCATCCTCAAAAAGTGGCGCAAATCCTTTCCACATTGTATTCAGGGGAATCTTTTCATCGACTTGGACCGCCACGGCAAACTGATCATTATCAAAATCCGAGAAATCCTGGAAGCTAAGCACCACCTTCGCCCCCAGGCATCGCACGGCATTGAAAAAGTCATCGTTCATGAAACTCCCTTCCAGTTCCTTCTGTAACTCAGGATTCGCCTTGAGAAGTCTCTGCACCACGTCTGCACAACGGTTGACATCCACATAGCAGATGCCCATTGGTTTGGAGACCACCGCTCGCATCAGGGGGGAATTTTTTACGGTTTGGGCAAAGAGGGAAGTGCCCAAGAGACATAGGACAGCGGTGGCCAGAGTGCAGAAGAGGGAGTTTTTCATGGTGTCGTGTGAAGTTAAAAGTTCAAGTGGGTGACTGAAATTTTTCTCATGCCGTTATAATATACACCTTTCCCCATTCACGAAAAGGCAAAACACCACGCTAGGCCTCTCCGCATCGCCGGCACCCCGTTGCCGTCTGCCGGTGACGGATTCGCAATGCGACTTGACCTCCCGCGTGAATGCAGGAGCCAAGTCGCACTCATTCTTACGGCGGCTAGTACCAATCCTCTCCCGCAGCCGTAGGCGCAGGCGCAGGAAGCGCCGCGTAATACATTTTCTCCAGACGTTCCTGGATTGAGGCGCGTTTTTCCGCATCCATGGCAAAGACAAAGGCCAGCGAGTCCCAAATTCTCGCCTTCTCAGAGTCCTGCGGCATCCCGACTCCCTCGCGGTAGCACATTGCCAAATACATAAATGCATAGTAAGAACTTAATTCCCGTTCGGCGGCCAGGCGATAATACCGTGCTCCCTTATGGGAATCCTGTTCCACGCCATTTCCCGCCATATAGCAGTGACCCAACTGCAAATAGGCATTTGCATGCTGCTGCTCCACCGCTTGCTCAAGCCACTCCACAGCCTCACGGCCTGGATCGTCGCTCAATCCCCAATCCGTTGCCTCGGGACGATAATAGCGCAGCGCCGCTCCAAGCATCCCCTGACCCTGGGCATCCCCCTGTTCCGCCAATTCGCGGTATTTCCTCACGGCTTTCTTCAGCCATCTCTTCGCCTTGCCGTCGTTTTTCAGAGCGGTATCCCAAACGCCTGAATATAGCCAGTGGAGCGAATACATTGCTTCAGGAGCACCGCTTTTCACATGAGTCCGTTCTGTCTCCAGGTATTTTCTCAGCCATCTCCTCGCCTCATCCGGGTCTTTTTGAACGCCAATTCCGTTTTTATAGAAATCAAACATTCCAAATTGCGCCCCTGCCGAACCTTGAGAGGCGTACGCCAGAGTGTTCTCCAGGGATTTTGCATACCAGTAATTCGCCTTCTCCAGGTCCTGCGGCACTCCCAGACCAATTTCAAAGCATCCCCCCAGGACAAATTGCGCGATAGCCCCAGTTCTATGGGCAGCCGCCTTCTTAAGCCACTTCAGAAACTCATCCAGGTCCTGCGGCACGCCGTTGCCCTGGGCATAGCAGCACGCCAAGGAAAATTGCGCATCGCAATAGTCCTGCTCCGCGGCGGCTTTGAGCCATTTCACCTGCTCGTCCACATTCACACGCACGCCGATGCCCTTTTCATAGCATTTGGCGAGCATAAACTGCGCTTTTCCATCCCCGTCCTCGGCCAATTGACGCCATCCATCCACTGCCTGGCGGCGCAATGCCAGGATCTCCTGGTAGTCGCCACGTCCCCAAAGCAAATCCGCAAGCCACATGCAGCCATAGGGATTTCCCCGCTTTGCCGCTTTGCGCAGCCACTTCTCCGCCGACACCAAATCAAACTTTACGCCCATTCCACTCAAATAACAACCGCCCAGTTGAGCCTGGGCGTCGGCGTTGCCCAATTCGGCGGCCTGCCGGAAAAGATCCGCCGCCATGGCATAGTCCACAGGAGCCTCCTCGCCATCGCAGTAGCTTACCCCCCGTTGGTACAGCTTTTCTGCCTTCTTAATGGTCCTCCGTGAACGGCAGCCCGCGCAGAATGCCCCCATGAGCACCAAGGCCGCCATGAGCAGGAGAATTGACTTATGAAGGAAACGGCAGCCATCACTGCCACTCGGGGAGGAAGATGCAATTGACATGACGGAAATTCCTGACTGGTTGCGAGTTGAACTTAAAAAGTGGTTGAAGTTTTAATGAGAAAAAAATGGAAAGCCTTTCCTTTGAGCTGATGCCCGTTCAGTATTTCTTCCTGAAGCCGCCGTCGGCCTCTTCATAGAGGGTCCCGCAGTTGTCATGCCAGTCACTCCTCCCTTCCTCACGGTATAGGCTCTTGCCGAAAATCGACCCGTCATCCACCACGGCTTCTTCCCGGTAGGTCGGTTCCGAAGAACTCTGAGAACCGCCATTGGTGCCGAAGGCGGCCCCGAAGGCGACTTTGATGACAAGGCACGTAAAGACCAGCCCGACGATCCATGCGGACACATAGGCCACCAATGAAAAGAAGACCACTGTGACCACTGCAATGAAGATGGGGTAGAAGAAACGCCGCGTCCAAGTCGGCAGATCAAAGACATGCTTGATCATGAAAAGGACGTTGACACCGGCCAGGATGGGCAACGCATAGAAGAGCTGGCGCAGAATCATCTCCTCCTGTTCCTTCCCCCCCTGGAAACTGCAATACACCAGATAGAAGCCTGCGATGATTCCTGCCACCAGCGGCAGAATCAATGCGCGCGTGGTCGGCTGATAATTGGGCCCCGCGCTGCCGTCGTGATTGAACATCGCGTTGTCCATTTTGTAAACCATCTTCTGGAAGAATCCTATTCCACCGCCGAGAATTGACATAATGTGGGTTGCCTGGGTTGGTGATTGTCGCAGGAAAACTGACGCTTCAGTGCTTGCCTTTCGGACTTTTCAGGCAAAGGCGTCCGTCGTTAATACGTCACCCAAATCGGATTTTCCAATAAAAAGAATAATTTCTCGCTTTTTCCGGAAAAACTGAGAATCCAGGCGGCGCAGCACACCATAAGTGCCGCTTGTCTTTCAGCGATTCCTAAAACCAACTGTGCCGTTTCACTCCAGATAATACATTCGCAGACCGATTTCCTCGGTGAGTTCGACCTCAATGGCAGTGGTTGGTTCGGATGTGGCGCCCTGCTCCGGGAGCACTTCGGTCACAAGTCGTGACTCTGGCAATGCGATGATGTATTTGCCGGGCTTGCCATTGATGGAGATAAAGGAATGGCTGGCCCAGACGACGCTGGTTCCAGAATCCTCATAGCAATGCAACCCGCACTCCCGAAAGAGCTGCCTCCAGGCATTCCTGGAGAGGAAGCCTGTAGTGGAATAGAACTCCTTGGCGCCATTGGCAGTTTCCCGCATGGCATAGGTCACGCCGCCTCCATCGGCAGTGCGATTTGCCAAGGGCTGCGCCTCGGAGGCAGCGATGCTGAAGGACGGTGCGAAGGCGACGGAGGAGCAAGGTGTCATCGGCTCGCCGTTGGTCAGGAAAGCAGTGGCCATGTATGGCGTGGAGTCATCTTGGACGGCAAAGCCAGTCAACGCCTGGATGTTTGCAACAGAGTGCCCCTGTGCATTGAGATAGCCTGGTGCATAGAGCCACACGAGGCTCTTGCCTGCCGCGCGGAGCTTTTCGATGACCGCCGCCTTTTCGGGCGTGAGGTAGAAGAGGTCAGGGAAGACATAGACCTTGTAGTCGCGGACATTCGGATTCGTCAAATCTTCAAAGAGCAGCACATCAAAGGGCGTGGCGGTGTGCGTGAGTTCCTGTACGTTGGAATCGAAGACCACGTCAAGGGGCCGTGTGGAAATCTTGTGGTAGTAGATGCTCTCCAAGTCTCCCACGATGGCGACCTCGGAAACCGACGTGTTGTGCGTGGCGAGTGCACGAATTGGCTCCAATTTGCGGAAGAACGCGAAGATTTCTGGATCATTGTACCAGTCCCGTGCGAAGTCCATATACCAACACCCCGCATTGCGGCAGAGCGTCTGGGCAAAATCGCGCGCCAGCGTGGTGACCGACTGCGCGGGGGTAGAGACATGCCGATGGTAGGTCTCCTCCACCGCCAGATAGGTACGACTGTCGTGTTCCTGGATGGCGAGCTTTCCTCGCAGGGTGTAACTTTCGATGGGACTACGCCCGAATTCGGCGTCATCCACCTCGCGGTTGGAATAGAGATTCGGCGAGGACTGCCAATCCACCACGCCGGAGTCCAGCACGGCCTCATTTTCCAGATGCCACGCCTCCACGGGATACTCCATCCCGAAGAGGTATCCGTGGTAGTTTCCACAGAGCTTGCGGTAGCCGCACGCCTCCTTGACCGCCTGGTCGCAGGCAATCACCAGGTCGCGCATCTCATACTGCATCGTGTGGAGGAAGTCGATCACCGCGCGGTCCTCCACGGGATCACGCAACGTCGCGCCATCCGCAATCGAATGCAGCCGTGCCTCCTGCGAGGGGATTTCGGCGTTCGCCAAGGTGACCTCGGAATCATGCCAGGCCGCCTGCAACGCCGCATCCGTATGATACTGTTCGGCAAGATGACGCCGGAAGGCCTCCCGCATTGCCGCACAAGTACCGGGCATTCCAGAGCGCATCCCGTAGTAGTGCCACTCGCGGTAGATGCCATAGTCCACACGATAGCTGAAGACGCGTTTGCCGGCGGGAATGGACTCCACGAAGGAGACCACCTTGCGGAGGTAGTCCGTGGCATCCTGACGCCACTTCAGCGATGCGTAGGAAGGCGCCCGCACATTGAAGATGGGATCTTTGGCGGTGGAATCCACGCCGCCATTCGCATAGTCCATCAATTCCTCCGGATGGGCATCCATCCACCAGCGTGGCGCGCCATTGAGGTTGATGGAGAGGTTCAGGTAGGCGTCGGGATTAAGAAGCAGCGCACGATAGAGGACGCTGGCGATATACTCCTCGTCAATGGAGCCATCCGCATGCCAGACACCTGTCTCGATGCCAAGGCTAAGCAAATCGATGCCGCCCTGATGGAAATTCGCAATCTTCTCCTGCGTGTTCTTCTCGTCATATTTCCAGGCATACGGTGCGTTGTACAGCAGTGCATCCACCTTCCGGTCATTCAGAATAATCTTCGGATTCGTGCCCGGCAACACCTCGATTGACGCATGCAACTCGGGTTCCGCATTCAACTTCGCCTTCAAGGCCTCCAGCATTGCTTCTTTCTCCTCGCCTCTTGCCATTTGGAAAAACAGTCCGCCGCCCAACAGGACAAGCCAAAAAACACGCATCAGTTTCATTCGTTTTGCCCAAGTGGTTGTCTTTGTGAACACAGGATACTATATCCCGTTTCAGGGAGATGTTTTTCCCTGACAGTCTAGGAAAAACTGCAAAGCCGGGCTAGATTATGACAATTTACGACAATTCCGTCCAGCACAACCATGTTTTCGATTCGCAATTCATCCCATTGGCGTGGCGCCGGCGGCATTGGCAAGCTATTGCCGATCGCCTTGCCGATGATGATGTCGAGCCTCTTCGACACGGCGATGATGTTCGTGGACCGCCTGTATTTGTCCCGTCTGGGCAAGACGGAGATGGCGGCGTGCATGCAGGGCGGCTCGGCCTGCTGGACGTGCATGGTTTTCTTCGTGGGACTTTTGGCCTACTCGTCGGCGCTGGTGGCTCGTCAATTCGGCGCAAAGAACTACGAGGAGTGTCCACGCACGACCATCCAGACCTTGCGGCTGGCCTTCTGGACCTACCCGCTGATTCTGCTGCTGGCGTGGGGCGTCTCGCGGCTTTTCACGGCGGGTTCCCATGAGGCTCTCCAGACGCAGCAGGAACTGCGCTACTTCTGGATTTGTACCATCGGATGCTTCTTCGGACTCTTCCGCTCGCCTCTGGCCTCCTTCTTCTCCGGCATCGGCGAGACCGCCATCATCATGTGGGGAAATGGTGTCGCGCTGGTGGTGAACCTCGTAGTCAACTACGTGCTCATCTTCGGCAAATGGGGCTTCCCCGCAATGGGCATTGACGGCGCGGCCATCGGCACCGTGGCTTCCTCCTTCGCAATGACCGCCATCCTGGCCTGGGGCGTAATCCGCAAATTCCGGCAGGCTCCCTGGCGGTCGGAAAAGATGTTCCACCCTGCCCCCGAGGTCGTGAAGGCGCTATTCCGTTTTGGCTACCCCAGTGGTCTGACGGGACTCTTGTGCAGCGCCTCCTTCACGGTGGTCGTGTTCGTCTTCCACGGCGTGAGCGTGGATGCGGCGGCGGCAATGACCATCGTGATGAGCTGGGAGCTCATCAGCTTCCTGCCCATGAACGGCCTGCAGATTGGCGTGACCAGCCTGACCAGCCAGCGGCTGGGCGCCCAGGACACTCCCGAGGCGGAACGCGCGGTCTATTCGGGGCTGAAACTCGCCCTCATCTACAGCACCACTCTCGCACTGGCCTATCTATTTCTGACACCCAGCATGGTGAATCTCTTTACCAGCGACGACGCCACGCTGGGCTACGACTCCCTCGTCCAGGCCGCCTGCTGGATGATGCGCATCAACTGCATCAGCGTCTTCTTCAACGGGATATATCTTATCTATATCGGCGGGCTACAAGGCGGCGGCGACACCTTCGCAGCAATGCTCATCAATGTCCTTTTCAACTGGTTCACCACCTTCCTGGCGTGGTTCTGCCTGGTTCCTCTCCACCTGGACATCATCCCCACCTGGCTCATCTGGAACCTTTCCTATATCAGCGGAATCATTCCCGTATGGCTCCGTTTCCGCTCCGGAAAATGGAAGCATATCAAGATCCTTAGCAATTAACGGTCCGCATCCTGTGACCAGAAGGGCGTGCTGGAGCACGGCCCTCCCAACTAACAACCAGAGGGCGTGCGGGAGCACGGCCCTCCCGATCCGTGCAGGTCGCGCGGGAGCACGGCCCTCCCGATTCGCCTCTCACCTCTAACCTCTCACCTTAATTATCCAGGTGGAGTTCCTGGGCAAGGCGTTGTTCGGCATCGGCGGCGCGGATTTCACCGAGCAGACCATCGAGGTTGCCGTCGATGATGGCTGGCAGGTCATAGCGCGTGATATTGAAACGATGGTCGGTCACGCGGTTCTGGGGGAAATTATAAGTCCGTGCCTTTTCGGAACGATCGCCATTGCCGATTTGACTACGCCGTTCGGCGGCATTCTTGGCGTCCTCCTCCTGCTGGCGACGTTCCAGCAGCCGTGAGCGCAGAATGCGCATCGCAATATCCTTGTTCTTGTGCTGGGAGCGTTCCTGCTGGCTGGCCACGAAATCCCCCGTGGGCAGATAAGTCACGCGCACGGCGGAGTCGGTTCGGTTCACGCCCTGGCCACCTGCGCCAGAGGAACGGAAGACGTCAATGCGCAAGTCCTCGGGCCTCAGTTCAATATCGACCTCCTGAGCCTCCGCCATCACTGCCACGGTCGCCGTGGAGGTATGGATGCGCCCCTGCGTCTCCGTCGTTGGCACACGCTGCACACGATGGACGCCTGACTCGAAGTGAAGCAGGCTCCATGCCTCGTCGCCGCGCACCATGAACGAGACATTCTTGATGCCGCCGACTTCGGTCTCGCCCAGATCCAAAAGCTCGACGTGCCAGCCCTTCGTCTCGCAGTAGCGCGTGTACATCCGATAGAGGTCGCCGGCGAAAAGGCTCGCCTCGTCGCCACCCGCCGCGGGACGAATCTCCACGATGACATCGCGCCCTTCGTTGGGATGGCTGGGCAGAATCAGCATCTTGAGACGCTGCTCCAGAGGGGTGACCTTGGATTGGAGCTCCTCCAAGTCCGCCGTGATCATCTCAGCCATTTCAGGATCGTTGTTCTCGGAGAGCAACTCCTTGTTCTCGGCAATCT
>JAFYIW010000039.1 GCA_017538465.1 Victivallales bacterium | reverse complement strand
GTAGTTGTGCGCCAGGATGACGGCACCACACGCGGTTTTCAACTCCTGAATTCGGCTGACAATTTCTTTCGCGTCCATGCCGTATAATTTAAATGCTTGAGAGAGATTTGCGTGTAGGGAGATTATATTAGGGCGATTTACCTTCGTCATTAGCAGGAAATATCACTATGTCTGGTCAAACTGAACCGCTTCCCGGCACTTCCGATCTATGGGAACCCGAGGTCGCCGAATGGCGCGACCTCGAGGGCATCGCCCGCGAGGTTTTCAACCGCTACGGCTACACTGAATTACGCACCCCCATCTTTGAGCGAACGGAGGTCTTCGTACGCAACCTGGGCGACGAGACCGATGTCGTCCAAAAGGAGATGTACACCTTCCAGGACCGTGGCGGGCGTTCGCTCTCCCTGCGTCCCGAGGGCACGGCCGGCGTGATGCGCGCGATTGCCAACCACGGCCTGAACACCGGCGAGGAGTGTCGTGTCTTCTATATGGGGCCGATGTTCCGCGGCGAACGCCCGGCCGCAGGGCGGCGCCGCCAGTTCCACCAGGTCGGCTGCGAGGCCGTCGGCTGCAATTCCCCGTGGATGGATGCGGAGACTATCGCCATGCTTCTGCATTTCCTACGTGAATTGGGCATCACCGGCGCAAAAGTGATGGTGAACTCCCGCGGGCTTCCCGAGGACCGTCCGCCCATTGCCGAGGCCCTGAAGGACTACTTCCGTCCGCATCTGGCCGAGATGTGCCCGGACTGCCAGCGTCGCTTCGAGACCAACGTCTGGCGCATGCTGGACTGCAAGGTGCCCGCCTGCCACGAGATCGCTCTTGGCGCGCCGCACATCGCCGACCTGCTCGGCGAGGCCAGCAAGGATTTCTTCGCCAAGGTCTGCGACGGCCTTTCCTCTCTGGGCGTGGAGTTCGAGGTCGCGCCACGGCTCGTTCGAGGGCTGGACTACTACGTCCACACCGTCTTTGAAATCACCCACACCGCGCTCGGCGCGCAGGACGCGCTCGCCGGTGGCGGGCGTTACCAGATTACGCTCCCCGGCACCAACACCGCCATCGAGGGCGTGGGCTTCGCGGCCGGCATCGAACGGTTGCTGATGGCACGCAATGCCTTAGGCGTCAAGGCAGAGCCCCAACCCGCCGCCGACACCTACATCATCGCGCCGAGCGCCGCCGCGATTCCCGCCGCGCTCCAGCTGGCGGGCGAACTGCGCGAAAAGAACCTCGGCGGACGCGTCCATGCGGACTTCACCGGGCGTTCCATGAAGGGCCAGTTCCGCTCCGCCAACAAATCCGGCGCCCAGCGCGTGCTGGTCATTGGCGATGACGAATTGGCCAACGGCACTGTCACCTGCAAGAACATGACCGATGGCTCCCAGGCATCCGTGCCACGCGCCGAAGTCGCCAAGTGGATTCGGTAAGCTCTCCCGCACGCGGGCGCGAACCAGGGGGAACGCCTCCATTTCTAATTCCTAATTTCTAATTTCCAATTTCAAAATGAACCGTACGCATCATTGCAATGAACTCGGGCTGGCCCACATCGGCCAGCATGTCACTCTCTGCGGATGGGTGAACTCCTGCCGAAATTTGGGCGGAATGCTCTTCATCGACCTGCGTGACCGCGAGGGCGTCACCCAACTGGTCGTTGACCCCGCCGCCGCGCCGCAGGTCGCCGAAGCCGCGAAGCCCATCCGCGAAGAGTGGGTATTGCAGGTCGGCGGCATTGTCCAGGCGCGTCCGGAGAACATGGTGAACGCCAAACGCGCCACCGGCGCCATCGAGGTCGCCGTGGATGAACTGACGGTCCTCAACCAGGCCGCGCCCATGCCCTACAACCTGGACGACCCGGCCGCCTCCGACGACCTCCGCCTTAAATACCGCTATCTTGACATGCGCCGCAGCGGTCTATTGGACACCCTGCGTCTCCGTCACCAGATCGCGCACGTCATCCGCACCGTGCTGGACCAGAATGGCTTCATCGAGGTCGAGACGCCCATCCTCACCAAGTCCACTCCGGAAGGTGCCCGGGACTACCTCGTGCCCTCCCGCGTGAGGCCTGGCGCCTTCTATGCCCTCCCCCAGTCGCCTCAGCAGTACAAGCAGCTGCTGATGGTCGGCGGGGTCGAACGCTACTTCCAGATCGCGCGATGCTTCCGCGACGAGGACTTGCGAGCCGACCGCCAGCCGGAATTCACCCAGGTGGACCTCGAAATGAGCTTTGTCGAGGAGAAGGACGTGCAGGACATCACCGAGAAAATCCTCGCCGCCGTGATGAAGGAGGTCAAGGGCATCGAAGTCCAGCTGCCCTTCCCGCGCATCACCTGGAAGGACGCCATGACGCGCTACGGCTCGGACAAGCCGGACACCCGTTTCGGCCTGGAGATGCACAACGTCACCGCGCTCTTCAAGGATTCCACCTTCAAGCCCTTCCAGGCCGCCGTGGAGGCCAACGGCACCATCGAGGCCCTCAATGCCGTCGGCCTGGCCGCCGCGACCTCCCGCAAGGGCATCGACACCCTCACCGAGTCCGCCAAGCTAATGGGCGCCAAAGGGCTGGTGACCTTAAAAGTGGATGAAAATGGCGCACTGAATGGCCCCGCCGCCAAATTCCTCACCGACGAGGAGACCGCCGCGCTCAAGGCCGCGCTCGACGCCAAGCCCGGCGATCTGCTGCTACTGGTGGCGGACATCTCCTTCCGCGTGGCGTGCAACGCCCTCGGGCGCGTGCGCCTCGACCTGGCAAACACCCACGACCTCATCCCGAAGGACAAGTTCAATTTCCTGTGGCTCACGGAGTTCCCGCTCTTTGACTGGGACTTCGAGGAACAGCGCTGGGTCGCCGAGCACCACCCCTTCACCCGCCCGATGGACGAGGACCTGCCACTGCTCAAGACCGAGCCAGGCAAAGTCCGCGCCCGCGCCTATGACATCGTCCTGAACGGCTGCGAGGCCGGCGGCGGCTCCATCCGAATCCACGAACCCGCGCTCCAGAGCCTGATGTTCGAGACTCTCGGCATCTCCCCGGAGTCCGCACGCGCACGCTTCGGACATCTGCTGGATGCCTTCTCCTTCGGCGCCCCGCCCCATGGCGGCCTCGCTCTCGGCTTCGACCGACTTGTCATGCTCATCACGGGCGCCGACTCCATCCGCGACACCATCGCCTTCCCCAAGACCGCCAAGGCCGCCTGCCTCATGATGGACGCGCCAAGCGCCGACGTGGACCCCAAGCAGCTCGCCGAGCTCGGAATTTCAATAAATACACAATAACTAACTTATTATAAATAAGTTATGATTAACATAAAACGCGCTTTCCTCCTGCTGTTGTGGTGTCTGTTCGCCACCGCGGAGGAATGCGTGGTGCGGGTTCTCCACACCAGTGACCTGCACGCCAATCTGACTGGCGATGACATTGCCCCGACCTCTTTCGCGCAATTGTCCACCGTGCTGGGGCAACTGCGTGCCGACGCGCCAGGTCCGGTCCTCCACATCGACACCGGCGACACCATCGAGGGTTCGCTGGCGGGTTTTCTCTGCAAGGGGCGTCCCATTCTGGAGGCGTTGTCCGCAATGGGCTGCGACATCTGGGTGCCTGGCAACCACGAATTTGACTTCGGCATCCAGAATTTCCGGGAGCTGGCGGCCAATTGTCCAGTCGCCATGCTCTGCGGGAACCTCTGGCCACGGGGCGTGCCGCTGAAAGAGCGCTATCCCGCCGCAAAAATCCTCTATTGCGGGCCAGCGCGCATCGCGGTCATCGGCCTGACTGCGTCCTATCTTCCCAACTGGTATCTGGATGACTTCCATGCGGCCTTCGAGGTCGAGAGCGCCGTCATGACCCTCCGGCGCATCCTTCCGGTGATTCTGGCCCAGAAACCGGATGCCATCATCCTGGGCATCCACCAAGGGCTTGCCACCCGCCAAAGCGACCCGCGCGGCGTCAACGAAGTAACCCGCATCGCGCAGCTTTTTCCGGAGATCGACCTCATTCTGGGCGGCCATACCCATCGCGCCATTCCCGGCAGATCCGTCGGCCACACGTGGTATCTTCAGCCCGCCGCACACGGGGAGTTCATCGGCATGGCCGAATTGACCATTGACCTTGAGCGACACCGTGTCCGGCAAATCACCTCGCGGCTCGTGCAGCCCGTACTGGAGACTCCCGCAGACCCGCGGACGCAGGCCATCCTGGCTCCCCACATCGCCGCCGCCGCCCTCGAGGAGACCTCCATACTCCACGCCCCGCTGGGGCAGGAAGTCAGCGCCAAGGGACGCCCCGGCATCGCCTGTCCCATCAGCGAGCTCATCTGCCAGGCGCTGGCGGAACGCACCGAGGCCGTCATCGCCCTGCACGGCACGCTTTCCGCCCATGGTTTTCCGGCGGGGCAGCCCGTCACGGGCGCGGACCTCTTCGCCGTCATCCCCTACGAGAACACCGCCGTCACCGCCGAAGTGACCGCCGCAGAGCTTGAGGAAATCCTCACGGAGCAGTGGTCCCTGCGGCAGGTCTATACCTACTGCGGCGTCTGGGGCACCACTGCCGCCATCGGCGCCGATGGCCATGCGCGCATCACCGGAATCGGCCCGGACCTGGCGGCGCCGGCTCCGGGCCGCCGCTACCGCATGGTGCTCAATTCCCATACCGCGGCCGGCGGGGGACGCACGCCGGTGCTTCGCCGCATTCTCGACCAGCCAGAAGCGCATTGCCGGGACACCGGCATCTCCACCCGCGACATCCTGCGGGAATGGCTTGTCGCCCACCCGGAGGATTTTGCGGTGCATCCCCGGCAATGGCTGCGCATTCAGCGAAAATGACACGTCCCTCCCCGCAAAAACACGTTATTTTATGCGCATCGCAAAATAAATCCTCCCGAATCTCGTTTATCGGCATGAACACGACACTGCACAACTCAAATCCGGAAGGACTCGGCGACGCCGAGCTGCTCACGCAGTGCCGCAATTGCGACGAGGCTGCTTTCGATGCCCTCTACCACCGCTATCGGCTGCAGCTTTTCTCCTATCTCCATCGACTGCTCCCGGGACGGGCGGACGTGGTGGACGACCTCTTCCAGCAGACCTGGGTGAAGGCCACCCAGAATCTGGACCGCTACACGGACCAGCAGCGTTTTCTGGGATGGCTCTGCCGCATCGCCCACAATCTCGTCATGGACTTCTTCCGTTCCCGGAAGCATCTCAGTGACGAGGAAATCCCCGAGAGCTACGCCGCTCCGACGCTCACGCCAGACCAGGCGCTTTCCCACGACCAGCGCGAGACCGCCTTGCAGACGGCCATCCGAAAGCTCCCTGCCGAACAACAGGAAATCATCGCGTTGCGAAGCCAGGGGATGGCCTTCAAGGAGATTGCCGAACAGAAGGGCATCGCCCTCAACACCGCGCTGGGACGGATGCACTACGCCGTCCAAAACCTGCGCAAAATGCTAGCTGATTTTCTGTAAGGAATTTGCCATGAACTGCCAAGAATGCCAAACGGAACTCCTGCAGCACGCCACGGCGTCAGCCGACGCCCTGGCGCATCTGGACACCTGCAGGGAATGCCAGGCCTTTGCGGCAACGGCGCTTCTGGCGACGCCCGCCACGCCCACGCATGAACTGGACGCGCAAGTGCAGACGGCCTGCCATGGCATACTGGCCGCCCGACGGCTGGCCAGACGACGGCTACGCCTGCGGCGGCTTCTCTATGCCGCCGCGGCCTGCGTGGCGATTCTGGCGGGCGTCCTGTTCCACCTGCGGAGAGCATCCGAAGCCTCCCCCGCCGGCTCCCCGCAAATTGCCACTGCGGTGCCACTCGTCTCCAAGCCCGATGCATTGCCATCGGCGGCCAGCCCGACGGTCGCCGACGTCGCCCCCCGGCAATCCCTTCTGGAGCTCTACACCGAGGCGCTTTCCTGGGACGTGGATGTCTCCCTTTCCTCCACCGAACTGGACCAAAT
>JAFYIW010000335.1 GCA_017538465.1 Victivallales bacterium | reverse complement strand
GCCTTGTCAGGGAAGTCAGAGGTCAGGATGAGCTTACGAAGAATGCCTCGAAGAGTTGTCGTCGGGTGCCATGGAACTCGGCATACTGCAAATCGGAGATGCCTTTCTGGTTGCCGCCATTCCACCAGAGGCGCACCCTTCCGTCAAACTCGACGAGTTCGACGTCGGAGGCATTGACTTCGTGGACATCGGGAGCGAGTTCGGGATTGGTGATGTGGCTGGTGTCTGGATATAGGAACGAGCGACCGTCGGGGGCGTCTTCCCAATGTTTCAGGTCTTTGGAACGGGCAATGCGCGTGTCCCAGAAACCGTATTTCCCGAAGGTCTCGGCCAGATACAGCAGGTAGAAAAAACCGCCCTCCCAATAGAGACCGGGCGCGCCCACGTATTTGCCGCACCCATAGACATACTCGGCGGGCAGCTTCTCCCAATGGGTGAGATTGGTGGATACGGCGAAGCGGAAGGTGAATTTGGGCCCCAGTGCCGGGTCGTCCGTTTCATAGAGAAGAACATGTCTCTCTCCGTCAAAGGCGATGGCGTTGTTGAAGAGGCTTTCGCGCTCATTGGCCTCCAGGATGGTCACGGGACGGCTCCAGGTGGTGAGGTTGTCCGAGGTCATCATCTGGAATCTCCTGATGTGCCACCAGGGGCGGTCCCATTCGTAGTCGCCGCCAACCAGCACGAGTTGGCCATTGAGGACATTGACCGTGGAGAAGTAGTGGTTCAGCCAGGGATAGGCGAGACACATGCCGGACTCCACGTCGCGGATGAGGCAGCCGTCCTCATGCATGCGGTAATCCGCCGGCTGGCCGGGGAAATCCGCGCTGCGGGCGAAGTTCTCCAGCAGACAGAGCCTTCCATTCCAGACGAAGGGCGTGATTTCCTGGGACCGGTGCCCCAGATAGGCATGGTTTTCAAATTTCGGCGGGGTCCAGTTCATAGATGCTCATCGAAATACAATATATACTCGGGAAGAAAATGCAAATTCCCGAAGTTGCATTTCACTTTCTTTTAACGCACTATATTAACGGCATGTTTATCGACACGAGCACGATTAAGGTGATAGCGGGGCACGGCGGTTCCGGGAGCGCGAGTTTCCGCCGCGAGATGTTCGTGCCCAAAGGCGGCCCCGATGGAGGAGACGGCGGCCGCGGCGGCGATGTGGTCATCTACGCCGATCATGGCGAGTCCAGCCTGATTGACCTGCGCTACCAGCGCACGTGGAAGGCTGAGCGCGGTGGCGACGGCTCGGGCCGTCAGAAACACGGCAAGGATGGCGCGAACTGCCGCATCCGGGTGCCGATGGGCACGCTGGTTTTTGATGCGGACACCAATGAGCTGCTGTGCGACCTCAAGGCGGACAAGCAGGAATTCATCGTGGCGCACGGCGGCAAGGGCGGCCTGGGCAATGTCCATTATGTGAGTCCGACCAACCGCGCGCCACGCAATTTCCAGCCGGGGCTTCCGGGTGAGGAGCGCAATGTCGCCTTGGAAATCAAGACCATCGCGGATGTCGGGCTGGTGGGGTTCCCAAATGCGGGAAAGTCCACCCTTCTGGGGGCGGTTTCGGCGGCGCATCCCGCCACCGCGCCATATCCGTTCACCACGCTCTTCGCCAATGTCGGAATCGTGGACTTTCCAGATTACACCCGCATCACCATCGCCGACATTCCCGGACTGATTGACGGAGCGCACGACAATGTCGGGCTCGGCATCTCCTTTCTGCGGCACATCGAACGCTGCCGGATGTTCTGCTATGTGCTGGACATGGCGGGCGTGGACGGACGGGATCCCGTGGAGGACCTGGCCACGCTGCGGAGGGAACTGGAGCTCTACGATCCGGGCATGTCGAAACGGCCCTTTGTCATTCTGGCCAACAAGATGGACTTGCCGGGCGCCGAGGAGAATCTGGAGCGCCTGAAGGCCTCCGAGCCCCCCGACACGCAGATTCTGCCGGGCTGCGCCGAACTGAAGGAGGGCACCGCCGCACTCATCGAGGTGCTGCGCAGACGCCTCAAGGAACTGCCAGCCGAGGAGGACGAGGCGACTCGCAGGATTCTGGCGCATCGTCACAATGGCTTCAAAGAGGCGCGCGAAATCAACCGCGACGCCTTCGCAGGATGGGATGACTGACGGAATGTTCGGGAAGTGGACATTGGTGGTCGTTGGAGCGGTGGCCGCGCTGCTTGGCATGCTGGTGATGGGATGCTGCGACCTAATGAAAAACCGCCTGGTGAAGCAGGCCATGCGCGGGCGTTCCATGAAAGTGCCACGCTCGGTGGGAAATTTGTGGGAGGAGGTCGGCTTGGGAATGGTTCTCACCATCGGGGTGCTCTTCTTCTCAATGATTTGTTTTGCGCAGGAAGTCGCCTCTAGGATTGCCCTTCCTGTCGCCTACTGCGCGACACTCCTCTGTGGCGTCGGCTGTTTTCTGCGCGCGCGGGAGGGCATGAATGCCTTGGGGCTTACGCGGGACGAAGAGGCAAACCCCGAGCCCGTGGCGGTTTTCCCGGAGGAACGGAATTTCCTCTTCATTCTGGCGGTCTTCTCCGTCGCATTGGCGGTCTTTCTCGCTGGTCTGCTCACCTTGGGATGGGAGCTTTGGTGTCTTAAGTCTAACGTCTAGGGACCAGAGACCAGACTTTAACCTTTAACCT